>CASBQE010000182.1 GCA_949127665.1 Synechococcales cyanobacterium PMM_0083 | reverse complement strand
TTTGAAGATGACGAAGCAGAGGATGATCCGCGATCGCAACGGTAGATTGTGCCAAATTGTGCCGCTATACTCATATCCTGGCAAGCAGGCGATCTCGAAACCATGAACGATTTTTTGAAGGGTGCCAATCTCTACCTGATTGGGATGATGGGGGCAGGCAAAACCACTGTTGGCAAACGCTTAGCGCAAGAGTTGGGCTACCGATTTTTTGATACGGATAGCGTGATTGAGCAGGTGTCGCAGCAATCGGTTGCTGATCTGTTTGCCGTGGAGGGTGAACCGGGCTTTCGATCGCTAGAAACTCAGGTACTTGCGGAGCTATCGGCATATACACGGCTGGCGATCGCCACGGGCGGCGGAATTGTGCTGCAACAGCAAAACTGGAGCTATCTGCGTCATGGCATTATTGTGTGGCTAGATGTGCCGTTGTCAGAGCTACATCGTCGGCTGCAAGGAGATCAGCAGCGCCCATTGTTGCAAACATCAGAGCTGCAAACATCAGAGTCGACTCTAGAGCCAATCCCTGATCTGCGCCTGCGCCTGCAAACGCTGATGGATCAGCGGCGATCGCTGTATGCTCAAGCCGACGTGCAGGTGCCGTATAGTCCGAATGAATCTCTCGATCAATTGGCTGTTAGGGTAATAGAACATATTCGCCAGCGGCTGAAGCCACTCGATACCCCAGATTATGGTAATTGAAATAAGTTTCAACCAGTGGAGCAAGCCATTAAAGTAAATCTGTACGGATTCAAATTTAATCGCTACCGTGTATCCTGTCCATAGAATGTCTACATTGTTCACGGAGGGTGAATGACCCAAGGTCGCCTGTTGCCAGCGCTATTATCTCAACCGCCCGTCTCTAAGCCACCAGTATTTATCGAGGCAGTCGGCGAGCAACAAACCGGGCTTTGGGTGGAAGTATTGGTGGATTGTCCCGGTGTGCAGGGAGTCTTCACCTATGGGCTAGCCGTTGGGCTAATGGTGCAGCCAGGAGATATTCTCAGCGTGCCGTTTGGGACACAGCAGATGGGCGGTGTCGTGGTGCAATGTTTAGATCGTCTGCCCAGTGGAGTGGACTTGGCACAGCTACGTCAGATCGATGGGGTGATTGCACGAGGCTTTTTTCCACCTGCCTATTGGGAGATCCTGCTGCGCGTGGCTGAGTACTATTGCACACCCTTGATGCAGGTGATTCGGATGGCATTGCCAACTGGGTTGCTGGGGCGATCGCAGCGTCGAATTAAGCTGAGTCAGGAGCAGGGGATCGGAATCAGAGGGCAGGCGGCAGGCGGCAGGGGACAGGAACAAGAGCCACCCTTAGAACCGATGCCCTGCCCGATCTCGCCTGTTGCTCAGCAACTGCTGACTCTGCTTCAAAGTAGTAAAACGGGTGACTATAGCTGGCAGTATTTGCAGCGACAGGTGCCCAATGCTTACCGGGGGCTACAAGACTTGCTCAAATTGGGCTGGGTCGAAAGCTATTTGCAGCCGCCGACCCCAATCCGCCCCAAGCAGCGTCAGGCGGTAACACTGCTTGATCGAGCAGATGTGGCTCTATTAAGCCCCCGCCAGCAGGAGGTGCTGCGAGTGTTGCAGCGTCAGGGGGGAGAGCTTTGGCTGACGGATTTATTGGCGCTGTGCCAAACCAGTTCTACCACGCTAAAGGCGATCGCCCAGAAAGGGTACGTAGTGATTCAGCCGCGAGAAGTGCTGCGATCGGAGTCGGGAGTCAATGCTGCGCCCGATGAGCCTAAAGCGTTAACTGCCGATCAGTCGACAGCGCTGGCTGCGATTCAGCCGTTGACTGCCTATACCTCGGTGCTGCTGCATGGGGTGACTGGATCGGGCAAAACGGAGGTCTATCTCCAGGCGATCGCGCCCCTGCTGCACCAAGGAAAATCCGCGATCGTCCTTGTGCCCGAAATTGGCTTAACCCCCCAGCTTACCGATCGCTTTCGCGCTCGATTTGGCGATCGGGTTTGCGTCTATCACAGTGCTTTATCCGATGGGGAACGCTACGATACCTGGCGGCAACTGCTCACCGGCATCGCGCAGGTCGTCATTGGCACTCGCTCTGCCATTTTTGCGCCCCTTGCCAACTTGGGCTTGATTATTTTGGACGAAGAACACGACAGCAGCTTTAAGCAGGATCAACCCTCCCCCTGCTATCACGCTCGCACTGTTGCCCAGTGGCGAGCTGAGTTAGAACAATGTCCCCTGATTCTTGGGTCAGCCACTCCCTCATTAGAGATGTGGGTAGCGCATCAGGCAATGGCGGCTCAAGAACCATTCGGAATTCGGAATTCCGAATTCCGAATTCAACATTCGCCTGTTTATCTCTCGTTGCCGACTCGCGTTCAGGCTCGTGCGATGCCCGAGATCGAGGTGGTGGATATGCGGCAGGAATTGGGACGGGGCAATCGCTCTATTTTTAGCAAAGCCTTACAGTCGGCGCTGCATCACTTACACGATGCTGGCGAACAGGGCATTTTGTTTATTCAGCGACGCGGACACAGCACCTTTGTTTCCTGTCGAAGCTGTGGCTATGTGGTGATGTGTCCCCATTGCGATGTGTCCCTTGCCTATCACCAAACCCACACTGAGGCGCGTCCTGTTCTCCGCTGTCACTATTGTAACTACGCTCAGGCTCATCCAGAGGTCTGCCCAGACTGCCAGTCGCCCTATTTCAAACATTTTGGCAGTGGCACTCAGCGCGTCACACAAGCATTAGAGCAGGAATTTCCCGCACTGCGAGTCCTTCGGTTTGACAGCGACACAACCCGGACAAAAGGTGCCCATCGATCGCTGCTGACCCGGTTTGCCCAGGGAGAAGCCGATTTGCTGGTGGGCACTCAAATGTTAACCAAGGGAATTGACCTGCCCCAGGTGACCCTAGTGGGCATTGTGGCAGCCGATGGATTGCTGCATCTATCCGACTACCGCGCTAGTGAACGGACTTTTCAGGTGTTGACTCAGGTGGCGGGGCGCTGTGGTCGAGGCGATCGCCCTGGTCGAGTCATTTTGCAGACCTACTCCCCCGACCATCCAGTTATTGCCGCCGTGCAGCAGCAGCAGTATGAATCCTTTGTCCAAACCGAACTGCATCAGCGATCGCTGCTCAACTATCCACCTTATGGTCGGCTGATTTTGCTCAAGTTTAGCGGTCTTAGCCCCGGCATCGTGCAAACGACGGCGGCACAGGTGGCAGCGGCGCTCAACCCATTACAAGAGCAGGGAGTTGAGCGATTGGGTCCGGCGGCGGCAGCGATTGAGCGCGTTGCCCGTCGTTATCGCTGGCAAATTTTGCTCAAAGTTCCGGCAACCGTAGCGATCGCCGCGAGTTTCCTCTCTAGTCTGCGAGATCTCTGCCCCAACTCGGTTAGTTTTACGATCGATATTGATCCGCTGAGTATTGGTTAGGAAGGCAAGAGGCAAGAGGCTAGGGGTACGAAAGGGAGGATACTATGGCTCTGCTTGTTTGCATCAGCCACATCTGACTGAAAACCGCCACCTGAAACCTATAACTTCGCTTCTGGCAAAATGAGCATGGCATCGCCGAAGGAGTAAAAGCGATACTCCGCCGCGATCGCCTGTTCGTAAAGATCCAGCAGCCGCGATCGCCCAATTAACCCACTTACCAACATCAGCAAGCTGGATTTGGGCAGATGAAAATTGGTAATCAACCCGTCCACCACCCGCCATTCATAGCCCGGATAGATAAACAGGTTGACTTTACCTTGGAACGGCTGTAGTTGACCCGTCTGAGCGGCACCTTCCAACGCCCGCACCGCAGTCGTGCCCACGGCAATTATCCGTCCGCCTGCTGCTTGGGTTTTACGAATCAGTTCCACGGTTGCTAAGGGCACGTCTGCCCATTCTGAATGCATCTGGTGCACGGTGATGTCTTCAGCTTCCACGGGGCGGAAGGTTCCCACCCCAATGTGGAGCGTCACAAACGCTTGCTCAATTCCCTGTCTCTGAAGGGTTTGCAGCAGTTCCGGGGTGAAATGTAGCCCTGCGGTTGGGGCAGCGACGGCTCCCAGGCGATCGGCATAAACGGTTTGGTATTGGGCTGGATCGCTGTCAGGGTTGGTAATGTAAGGCGGTAAGGGCATCTGCCCATAGGTTTCTAACCAAGCCCGCAAAGATTGCCCAGGCGGCAAGTTAAACTGCAAAATTCGTCCGCTAGTGGCGCTATCGGTTGCCAGAACGTTGGCAGAAACCGTAGGAGTGTCCACACCAGAGCCAGACTGAGGCGACGGTTGCCCAAACCAAATTTGCGCGCCCGGTTTTAATCGTCGTCCCGGCTTTACCAGCGCTAACCAGCGATTAGAAAAATCATCATGAGATTCCCCATCATCGGGTTGAGGCTCCAAGAGCAACACTTCCACGGGCAGCCCACTCGCTTTGTAGCCATGCAGACGGGCAGGCAACACACGAGTGTTGTTTAAAACTAAAAGATCCCCCGATCGCAACCAGTTGGGTAAATCCTGAAAAATTCCGTGGGCTTGCTGCAAATTCGCTTTGACCACCAGTAGTCGCGCCTGATCCCTAGGCACCGCCGGAGTTTGGGCAATGCGCTCCGTGGGAAGGATGTAGTCATAACCAGCAAGTAGGCGATCGCAGTTCACAGAAATCTTTACCTTCCTATTATCTATAAAACGGGATGTGCGACTAAGTTCTTGCCAGGAAAGTCGCACTGGGCAATGCTAGACGTACAGCCTATCTAGCTGGAGTGGGAGTGATGTTTACAACTAAAACCTGATGTGCCACTAAAGTCAGCCGTTGGAGAAATTGCCATCATGCCAATCGTTAAAATCAAACCAATCTGCCCACGAGAGGGCACATTCGGTGGCTGCATTCAAAGACTTTATGTCAGGATGAGGTATCGCATCTAGTATTGCACAGCAACTTTTTCTATGACTGCCACCGTTCTGATTACTGGAGCCTCTCAAGGTAGCGGCAAGGCAACTGCTTTGCTGTTCGCTCGCAATGGCTACGATGTCGCATTGACAGCCCGCCAGCCAGAACGGTTAGAGGCTGTGGCTGCTCAGATTAGAGCATTGGGACGCAGGGCGATCGCCATTCCAACCGATGTCGGCGATCCTGAACAGGTTCAAGCGCTCGTTGCCAAAACTCTAGAGTCGTTTGGTCAAGTGGATGTGCTGGTGAATAATGCTGGAATTTGCCTGTCGGGTGCCATAGAGCAGACTTCGCTGGCGGACTGGCACCAAATTATGGATACCAATTTCTGGGGCTATGTTCATACGGTGCAGGCGTTATTACCTCATTTTTTGGAGCGAAAAACCGGGGCTATCGCCAACGTCGGTTCCTTTGGCGGCAAAATGCCACTGCCTCAAATGACGGCATACTGCGCCAGCAAATACGCGGTGACCGGCTTCACCGATGCTCTGAGGCTGGAGCTTGTGCCCCAAGGCATTCACGTTTGCGCGATTCACCCCGGTGTGATCAACAGCGACTTTTTAGAACGTGCCCAGTTTCGTGGCACAACGCAGCAGGTTAGTGACACGATGCAACAACAGATGCAGTCAACCCTACAAGCCGCTTGGGTCAGTCAACCAGAGGATATTGCTCAAGCCATTTGGGATGCCGTTCGCCATCAAAAAGCTGAGGTTGTCGTCGGCGCAACTTTTTGGGCAACCGAACTATATCGGCTGTTTCCAGGCGTGACGCAGTGGGCATTCCAACAGGCAACGGGCAAGTAGAGAGGCATTCAACTGCTTTTTTTAGTTCTGAATTTTAAATTCAACCAGGTCTTCAGGATTGACTACACCGGAATAGGGAAGACCCAATCGCGATATTTTTCACTGCGATTTTCCGTCACAGCGGTGAGAATTTCCCGTAACTGTAGTGTGGTCGGGCGATCGCTGGGTAACTGATAGTTCTCAATCCGCTTAACGGGGGCAACCTTGGCAGCCGTACCGCAGAGAAACACCTCATCGGCAATCAGCAGCTCAGAGCGATCGACGGGGCGCTCCTGCACAGGAATACCCAAATCTCTAGCGATGGTCAACACGCTATCGCGGGTAATGCCTTCTAAAATGTCTTGCTCAAACCCTGGCGTAATCAAAGTACCGTTTCGCATCAGGAAAATATTCATGCCGGAAGCCTCACAGACTTTCCCCTGAGTATTCATCAAAATAGCTTCATCAAACCCCGACTCGATCGCCTCGGTTTTGGCAAGCGAGGAGGTAATGTAGGCAGCGCTAATTTTGCCACGCAAGGGCAGGCTGCGGTCTTCTTGCCGACACCAAGAGCTAATTCGGCACGAAACTCCTTCAGGAGAAAGGTAGTCTGCCAGTTCTAGCCCATAAACCAAAAAATCTTTTTCAATATTATGCAGCCGAGGCGCAATGCCCAAACCAGAAGTATAGACAAAGGGACGAATGTAAAACGAGACGGTGGGCTTATTCTTTTGGACAAAATCAATGATGATCTGCTGAATTTTATCGGCAGGGAGATCAAAGTGCAGCATTTTGGCACTGGCACTCAATCTCTGACAGTGGCGATCGAGCCGAAACAGCAAAATTTGATTGGGGTTTTGCGGATCGGGAATGCCGCGCAACCCGCCAAAAGCTCCGGTGCCATAGTGCAAAGCATGGGTGGCGATCGAAATCGTCGCATCTTGAAAGGGCAAAAAGTGGTTTTGCAGGTAGGCAATGGGCAAAAAATTTTCCATAAAGCAGGCGGAGAGATGAACAGTGGAGGTTAGGCAAGATGCGAACTATCAGCGATCGCTGCGTAAACATAAGGTTAACATCAACACCTACCTGAACTTGCAATCAGAAGCAAATGGCGAATGGAGATCGTGCCTACAGTAGGAAATTCAGAATCGCCCGTGAATTTGGCATCTGTCAGCTAAACTTAGCCATCTAGTCCCACAACTGCATCCTGAAACTCAAGCCCATTTCTGCTTTTTCATACTTCTGCCTAACGGATAGCTCAGAGCGGGGAAGGGACTTTAAGAAACTCTTGATCCGCTTCTCCTGCGTTGGGATGAGACCGCAGGGCTTACGAAGCAGGGGAGCCGGAGTGTAGTTCGCTTGCCGCAGGATGGGCTTATTTTAGTGGCACATCGGTGACTGATTTTAATATTTTAATTCAGCGACGCGATCGCCCCGCTACTACCCAACGCGATCTCAAACTCAGATAGACGAGCCGCTTCAGCTTGATCTGCTCTGCCATAAATGCGAGGCAATTGCTTTGTTTGCTCAAGCACTTGGCGCACTTCTGTATTGGTAACGCTGGCGAGAGAACGGTTGCTGAGTAGGGCGATCGCCGCTGCAATGCCCACACCCTGAGCCACTGCCACATTAAATTCCACGATCCGCCCCGCAGAACAGGCATAGCCATCAAACCCTGATGCCGGACTGATGACTGCCAGATTGGGCACCGTTTGCACTAGCGCATGATGGATGCCGACGTTAAACAGCGGCGACGTATGAAAACTAATATTGCTAATGCCTTGTGCCACTGCTTTAGCGCCTAATCCATCAATCCCACCGCGCACATCCAAATGATAGCCAAAGGTCGCCAATGCTTGATTAGCAGGTACGCCGCCCCGCAGCATATCGGCTCCGCTCAGCGGATCAACGACATCGGCAATATTTCCTGCGTGACGAATGTAAAGTTCAGCCGCCGATCGCACCACTGGAGTCCCCCAACTTCTAAACCAGCCTGCCAACTGCCGCATTTCTTCTAGCATCAGGGCTGTGGGTTTGGCTCCTGCTCGTGCCAACGCTTCCGCTTGAGAACCCGTGGTGAAAAACATTAGCGCATTCCAAGCCAATCTTCCCCCCGGTAAAATGGCGATGTTGCCTGGATCGAGCGTAAAGCCGCTGCCTTTAAGGGATAGAGGCTTGCCGCGAAAAGCATGATACGCCAGCGATAATGCCGAACATCGCATATCAATATGATCTTGCCCGACATACATGGATTTGAAGTTACCCGATGCATCGACCAGTTCTTTGCGAAACTGCTCTGCTAGTTTGGCATTACCGCCTGCCGCGATCGCCAGTTGCGCCTGCCCCGTGCGATCGTTGAGGTTATAAAACCGTTTAATCAGCATCGATTCCACTTCTTTCAGGCGGGCGATCGTTAGTCCTTCTGTTTCAAATACCAGCGTCACAGGCAACTCTGATTCTGGTAAGCCAAAGGTTTCAAACCCAGGCAGTTTATTGACTCCGGCAAATTGAGCCAGTTCTGCATTCACCGTTGAATCGATAAAATGCTGTGCGAGATAGGTTTCGCCTTTGGTTAGCTGAATTCCCGCGATCCGTGTGCCATTTCTGAGTACCGCTTTAATTTCCAAGCGGCTGATTACATCTACATCCGCTTCTCGCAGCATCGCCCGCAGAGCCGCATCGGCTTTGGCTGGATCAAGCGCAATTTGCACCACTCCCGATCGCTGCAAAAACTCCTTGTACAACGCCGATGGATCGCCAAACGTATCCAGCTTTAGCGATTGGCGCACATCCAACGGCACCCGACTGCGATCGAGATAGGCAAGCCGCCCCCGCACTAAATGTCCACCGATGCCCTCTTGAGAATTGCCCTTAAACATCAGTAAGGTTCGCGGCTTCTTGCCCGTGCGCCGCTGATATTCTCTAGATGCCGCCACCAATGCCAACACTCCGGGCACCTCATCGCCAAAACCAATAATGTCGTAAGTGCGATTTGCAGCGAGTGTCGTAGAAGTCATGGTGTTAATCAAGATGGATGACAAAAAAGAGATCTTTAAAAGAACAGGTGAGAAAATACTCTCACTCTTTATTCAATTAAGTCGATGGCTGAAGCGAATATGCAGGTCTGTGCGGTGTGCGGTGTCAAGATTATCAAAATGGTGGGCGGCGATCTCGTATTATTTTCCGTCGGCACACCCGGCACTCGTGAGACGCTCTGGCAAAAAGTATGTAAACACACTCAAAAGCCTGGGTGTATCAATCGTAAAGATAGCTAGAAGTTTACCTGTTTAACTACTTACACCTCTTGCACACTTTATATAGCTTTAGCAAGCATCTACATAGAAAATTTACTAGTTTATCAACATCATAGGCTGTAATTTTACGGTGAGTTCACGTTGAGTCTCCTGTTTCCTCCAAGATTCTCTGTAAAAAGAAGTATCAGGTTTTTTACTGAGATCTGATTTTTATTCAATACCGTGGATCTAATTAGGAGAATCAGTGTGTTGACCAGACGAACCAGCAAACTATTACAGTGTGCTAGTCAAAACAGCTTTGGGTTTACTTTAATTGAGTTACTGGTTGTCATTATAATTACGGGTATTCTTGCAGCGCTCGCTCTTCCAGCTTTCTTAAGTCGGGTAAGCAGCGCTAAACAAGCAGAAGCTAAAACTTATATTGGTACGCTCAATCGCGCCCAACAAGCCTATGCGATCGAGCATGCCCAATTTGCGAGTAACCCGGTCACCTTGGGCATTGCTATTCGCGACAGCATCAACTACAAATATGAGATTAAAGTGGGCGACAACGGCACCCCTTATGCAATTCATTATGCAGATTCAAGAACAGGCAAACTGCGCGCCTATGTCGGCATGACTGCCCTTATTCAAAGCAATGGCAACCCTTCGATGGAAACCGTTTTGTGTGAAGCTATAAATCCAACTGGCGGCAGAGCCGCTGATCCAATTTACAGTCCTAGCTCAGTGGAATGCTCTCCTGGCACACAAAATCTTGCAAAAAATTGATCTGCAATATTTACGAAATTAAGTTAGAAAAACTTGAGAAAAGAGCAGCCCCATCTTGCAAGATGAGGCTATTTAGCACTAGTAATAAAGTCAAATTTGGACGTTATAAAACGCCTGCGTTTGTTAAGCCTAAAATGGCACCTGCGCCCAAAACGTGACCAAAACTGGTGGTTGCTAAAAGTTCGGGCAATCCAAATTCACCCCCAAATGGATCGGGAAATTGGATTGGCAGTTTAGGACCTACACCCTTGCGACTGATGGCATAACGCCCGATCGCGATCGCAAACAAATTACAAACCAGCATTGTAATGCCAACCCCAATTGACCAATTGGCTGCCCGCTCATGGATGACGGCTAACAACGGCAGATAGAACATATTTTCATCTCCAAAAATAACTGGCTAAGTGCAATATTGAAATTAGAAGAATTATAAGAACCTATATGAGAACAAATCGCAAATCAGGTTTATTTGTTTAAATCAATTAATGAATAGATTTATATTTTGATACTTTTAATCAAAGGAAAAGCAACAATAAAACTGAGTAAATAAAAGAGCTATATGAAATGTTGAGTAATGTCTCTAAAGAAAACTTGCGAATCAAAATTTGCGGGATTACACAACCAGAGCAAGGGCGCAAGATCGCCCAATTGGGCGCTACGGCTCTAGGCTTTATTTGCGCTCCCACTTCTCCTCGCTATGTGACTGCTCAACAGATTGCAGCGATTGTGACCCATCTGCCGATAAATTTGAAAACTGGCAAGCCGTGTTGCGATCGCATTGGAGTATTCGTCAATGCTGATCTGGAATTGATTTGCCAAACAGTTGCGCTTGGGCACTTAAATGGAGCGCAGCTTCATGGAGACGAAACCCCAGAAATGTGCGATCGCCTGCGTCAAACGCTTCCAAATATTGAATTGATCAAAGCGCTCCGTATTCAATCTACGGCAGACTTAGAAGCTACACATCGTTATCAAAATTCCGTCGATACGCTACTTTTGGATGCTTACCATCCGACGCTTGCAGGTGGCACAGGCAAAACTTTGGACTGGTCGGCATTACAACAATTTCGCCCTTCCATTCCCTGGTTTTTGGCAGGCGGTTTAACACCAGGTAATATTCTAGAAGCTTTAGCCTGCCTGAATCCTAACGGCATCGATCTTTCTAGCGGTGTTGAAATAAGCCCTGGCAACAAAAATTTAAACCAAGTGGCTCAACTATTGGATGCCCTACAGCAATCGACTAATGCTTCACAAAGCGAATTTAAATCCTCCTCACTATAAACTAGAAAAAAGTAGACCGTTTCGCTGAGCGGCGTGTGAAAACAGATACTATTTTCTATCGTTTATTTAAAACATTTCCGAGCATTTTTTTCGAGCTAATTGGGGAAGAATCAATCGAATGCGATCGCTATCGCTCTACATCCGTTGAAGTCAAACAAACTGCCTTCCGCATTGATGGCGTTCTTTTGCCAGATCCTGCGGAGCCAAATGCACCCATCTATTTCAGTGAATTTCAGTTTCAGCCCGATGCCAACCTGTTCGCCCGCTTTTTTGCGGAAATCTTTATATATCTTGCTAAAACCGATTTTGACAATGATTGGCGGGGCGTAATTGTATGGGCAAGCCGCAGTTTGGAACCTGACCTGCCCATTCGCTATTGGGAGTTGTTGGAAAGTCAACGAGTTCAGCGGATTTATCTAGATGAGCTATCTACTATGCCGCAACCCTCGATCGGCATTAGCCTAGTAAGTTTGATTGTAGAACCCCAGCCAAATGCAGCAATAGCTGCAAAACGCTTAGTTGCTAGAACGCGCCAGGAACTAGACGACGACAGTATCAAGCGCGAAATACTAGAATTAATTGAAACTATCATCATCTATAAGTTTCCCAAACTAGGACGCACGGAGATTGAGCAAATGTTGGAACTCGGTGAGCTAAAACAAACGAAGGTTTATCAAGAAGCAAAGCTAGAAGGCAAGCTAGAAGGCAAGCTAGAAGCTGTGTCGCGATTGTTGGAGTTGGGACTAACCGCAGAACAGATTGCGATCGCCCTCAGCCTCGATCTCAACTTGGTTCAACAAACCATCCAATCCTCAAAGTAGACAAGCTTATGCGATCGCCTGCAACATTCACTTTCACGCAACGGTTAATCACTGACCTAGATGCGCCAGTTTCCCTAACGCTGTCTCTCACGGCAGAAGACCGCACGCGATCGCGCCATCATTTTGAAACCTCTGATGGGCAATTGGTTTATCTACAGCTACCTAGAGGCACCGTATTGCGGGATGGTGATTTATTGCAAGCGAATGACGGAGCAATCGTTCGGGTGCTTGCCAGACCTGAACCTGTGCTGACGGTCACTGCCCAAACTGCGCTGGATCTGTTGCAAGCCGCTTACCATCTTGGCAATCGCCATGTTTCCCTCGAAATCGCTTCCACTTACCTCCGTCTTTCTCCTGATCCCGTTCTGCATGATCTTTTAGTCCATCGAGGTCTACATATTATTGAAGAAATTCAACCCTTCCAGCCCGAAAGCGGAGCCTATGGACAGCATCAACACTAGCGAGTGGCGTTCGCGTAGCGTCTTCCGCAAGAGATATGGCGAATGGCGAATGGTGAATGGCGAATGGCGAGTGGCGAGTGGCGAATGATGAATAATGAATAATGAATAATGACTCTCTGTTCCATCTTTTGCAGCTTGCCAGTCCGGCGCTTCCCGTGGGGGCATATAGTTACTCCGAAGGATTGGAAGCATTGGTGGAGTTAGGCAAAGTAACCAGTCCAGAAACATTGGCACAGTGGTTGACCCAAGAATTGCGCTGGGGTGCGGTGCGTTTGGAAGCAGCCGTGATGATCCGAGCCTACGAAGAAGTGCATGGTCAAGATTTCGATGGAGTAATCCTGTGGAATGGTTGGCTGACAGCGGCAAGGGACACAGAGGAGCTAAGACAGCAAAGTTTACAAATGGGGCGATCGCTCTTAAAGCTCCTGCTAGATCTTCATCCTGAACTAGGTCATGGTTACGAACCGCTACAAAAAGAGGGCTGCAATTTTGCGATCGCCTATGCGATCGCGGCAACGCATTACCAAATCGACTTACAAGCGGCTCTGCTGGGCTACTTTTATAGCTGGACTGCCAACTTAGTCAGCGCCGGAGTAAAGCTAATTCCCTTAGGGCAAACTGCGGGACAACGCCTACTATTAACTATGCAACCCGCTTTAAAGCAGGCTGCTGAAAGTGTTTCAACCCTGAAAGCAGATGACCTATCTAGCTGTAGTTGGGGTTTGTCTTTGGCAAGCATGGCTCATGAATGCCAATATAGTCGCTTGTTCCGCAGTTAAATATGGTGTGCCAGGGTTGGGAGATTTAGGGGGCGAAGCTGGGATTCTGAAGGAGATGTTCCCCTATTTTTTAGGTGGGGAATACTAAAGCCATCGCAGCCTTATTGACACCAGTGAAATATTGATTGATGGGCTAAATAACCGGGCAGCATTTCTAGCCGCCTTAGCTGATTGCATTGGAACACGCAAATATCCAGGCAGTTCGGGTTGCAAAGAGTCTTCTATTATCCTGCAGCTACCATAAATTTCTTTTTAACCATGTCAACTACCTCTCTAGAGCAAGAAATAAAAGTATTACGTCAACAAAATGATCAATTAAAGCAGCAGATTGCTACTGCGCAGTTGGGTTTGAGGTCATCAGAGAACACTGAACCTCCCGAAACTGATGCTTTAACCGAACAATTGGAACTGCAAATTGCAGAACGAACGCAAACTTTGCAAATGGTGATTGCTGATCTACAGGCAGAAAATCGCGATCTCGACCAAGCAGAAATTGCCCTTGCTGCCAGCGAAGCAAAGTTTCGTAGCCTGGTTGAACACGCTAATGGGGTGATCTTTGAACTCGCTCTAGATGGGTCTTTCACGTATCTTTCGCCCCATTTCACCGATATTTGGGGCTTTGAAATCTCTGAAGTGATGCACCAGTCTTTTGCTCACTGCATTTATCCGAAGGATGTTCCTAGTTGTCAAGCTTTTCTCAAAAAAATTGCGATTACGGGTAAGAAACAGGCTGGGCTGGAGTTTCGAGCGCAATGCAAAGACAGTAGCACCCCTTGGATGATGAGTAATGCGTCTCCCGTGTACGACAGCCGTGGGCAACTTGTCGGCTTTCAAGGGATTGCGTTTGATATTAGCGATCGCAAACAGGCTGAATCGGCTCTGCGTCATAGCGAACAGCGGTTTCGAGATGTGAGCGAAGCTGCTGGCGAATACCTTTGGGAACTCAGCGCAGACGGCTTTTATACCTTTGTCACCGAAAAGTCAAAACTGATCAAAGGCTATCCACCCGCTCAACTGATCGGGCGATCGCCGTTTGAGTTTATGCCAACAACCGATCGCGCCAAGGTGAAGGCAATCTTGAAAGATGCCTGCGCCCGCAAAAGAAGTTTTACTCTAGAGCATCGCAACATCACTCCATCTGGGGAAATCACCTGGGAAAAAGTGAATGGGCTACCGCTATTGGATGAGCAAGGCGAAATTGTCGGCTTTCGAGGAGCAGGGTTGAGCATTACTAAACAAAAAGTTGCAGAAGCAGCGCTGCGATGCAGTGAGCAAGAAATTCGGCAAAAAGCTCAAGACTTAGAGCATACCCTCAAAGAACTTCAGTACACTCAGTCTCAATTAGTTCAAAGCGAAAAAATGTCTTCTCTGGGGCAACTCGTAGCTGGCGTTGCTCATGAAATCAATAATCCAGTGAATTTTATCTTTGGCAATCTCTTTCACGCAAACGAATATGCTCAAGATTTAATGCGGCTGATTCAGGTTTATCAGCAGGCGTATCCTAATCCAGTCAGCATGGTGCAAGCGGAGGCAGATGCGATCGATGTGAATTTTGTTCTCGAAGATTTGCCTAACCTGCTGTCATCAATGCGGGTCGGGGCTGAACGCATTCAAAAAATCGTTTCCTCACTGCGAACGTTCTCCCGCATGGATGAGGCAGATTTCAAAGCGGTGGATATTCACGAAGGCATTGATAGCACGTTGATGATTTTGCAAAGCCGACTCAAAGGACGCAGCGATCGCCCCGAAATCATCGTCAGCAGGCACTATGGCAACTTGCCCCAAGTGGAATGCTATGCCGGACAACTCAACCAGGTGTTTATGAATCTCTTGAGCAACGCGATCGAGGCGATAGACGAGCAAATTGAAAGCACTGCATCATGCCGTGCAATCAACACCACAGATTCTCTCTCGTGCCTCGTGCCTGCGATCACCATTCATACTGCAATAAACACTGACAATCAGATTCTTATTCGCATTGCTGATAATGGAGCAGGCATACCCGCAGCATTTCGCGATCGGCTGTTCGACCCATTTTTCACCACAAAACCTATAGGGAAAGGCACCGGAATGGGGCTATCCATCAGCTACCAGATTGTGACAGAACGGCACCACGGCATGTTGTCTTGCAGTTCGTCACTAGGCGAAGGATCTGAATTTACGATTCAAATCCCCGTCAGGCAATAGCTGAATATATGAATGGTTTGCCCGCCTTACTGAAAGCCGGATATATCCCGAACCATAATCTTCATCTCGACTAGGGTTCATTGATACCAAGATATTTAGGCGATCGCGCTCTTCGCATTTCTTGATTGCCAAATTGCAGTAACAGAACTAACAACCTTGCAAACTTAATCAAAGTTGCCCAGCGGAATCAGGAGCCACAATTTCGCCCTCTACTTCCAATAAACTTGAATCCTCTTTGGTCAGGTCGGTCAATTCATTAAACTGCACCCCCATATGGTCGCAAGCCTGCTTTACAGCCTGCTTAAAGCGGTTCAGATCACTGCCATACCCACACAATTCCGCAGCCGTTTCGCTTCCTTGCTTGGCATTGGCACGGGCGCAATCAACCAGTTCGGTGCCTTCAAGCGGTGTTTTAGCAGACATATTTTTCTCCCAGTTGCACGAATCATTTGACCAGTGTCACTCAACTTAGGCAGCCAACCAATCACTCTATAGGCGGAAAATTGGCTCTCCGCTGAAAATACGAGGTGGGCATCGGCTCATCCTTTCGCTATGATGCCATCAACAGATTGGAAGCCTGCCATGACATCACTCACTATCTCGCTCGATTCTGTGGTGAAACTGACCGATGAACAGTTCTACACCCTGTGTCAGGCAAATCGAGATCTGCGGTTTGAGCGATCGCCCAACGGAGAATTAACCATCCTGTCGCCGGCGGGAAGCGAAACCGGAAATCGCAATGCTGGAATCACTGCCCAACTGTGGGTTTGGAATGAACTCTCTAATCAAGGCTTGGTCTTCGATTCCTCCACAGGTTTCAAGCTGCCGAATGGTGCAGACCGTTCCCCCGATGCGGCATGGGTCAAGCTGGAACGATGGACTGCCCTAACCCCCGAACAACAGCAGCGGTTCGCGCCCATCTGCCCCGATTTTGTCGTGGAATTGATGTCACCTAGTGACAACTTAATAGCCCTGCGACTCAAGCTACAAGAGTATATAGACAACGGCATTCGGCTGGGCTGGCTAATCAACCGCGACACGCAAACCGTGGAAATTTACCGTCCAGCACAACCCGTTGAACTGCTGAATCAGCCAGCCACCCTATCAGGAGAAGACGTACTGCCCGGTTTCAGCTTAAAGCTAGAAAAGATTTGGTGATTGCTGCGAGATCCTCGGCTTCTTGGGTAAGCGCCGAATCACTACAAAGAGCCAGATTCAGAAGCCGGGGATCTGATACCTTCGCAGATTTGCAGGACATCAAGCATAGTGGATAAAACCGCAACGTCCACCAACTTCAGAAAACGGAACTTCTCATGCCAAATCCGGAACAGTTAGAACTACTGAGGCAAGGAGTCGAAGCCTGGAACGAATGGCGCAGAGACAATCCGGCTGTTGAAATAGATCTCAGCGGGGCGGACCTCAGCGGAGATAATCTCAGCAGGGCTAATCTCTTAGAGGCAAAACTCGTAGGAGCCAACCTTATCCTGGCTAACCTTATCGAGGCTAACCTGAACAGGGTTGACCTCAAAGGAGCCAACCTTATCGAGGCTGTCCTCATAGGAGCCAATCTTATCGATGCCAACCTCAATGGGGCTTACCTGTGCAGGGCTAACCTTGGTCAGGTTCAAGCTTTCCATACAGACTTTACAGGTGCCGAGTTGACAGGAGCTTGTATAGAAGATTGGAGCATTAACGTGCAGACGAAACTGGATGATGTGGAGTGTGATTACGTCTATCTGAAATATCCAGAGCAAATGCGTTGTCCCAGCGACCCAAATCGGAATTTTGAGCCGGGGGAATTTACGAAGCTATTTCAAAAAGTTCTCAGCACGGTTGATCTAATTTTTCGTAACGGCGTGGATTGGCAAGCCTTATTGATCTCCCTGGAAAAGCTGCGGGTAGAGGCAGGAGGAGCGGAGTTATCGATTCAGGCGATTGAAAACAAAAACGATGGTGCCTTTGTGGTGCGGGTGAATGTGCCAACCGAAGCCGACAAGGCGGAAGCGGAGAAATTTCTCAAGCAGGAATACGAATCGGCGCTGAAAACCTTGGAAGCCAAGTATGAAAAGCAGTTTCAAGGAGAACAGCTAAAGCTTTACCGTGAGGAGATGGTAGCAAAACAGCAGGTAAATACTCAATTGATGGGAGTGATTAAAGTTGTAGCAGAACATCAAGCATCAAAGATTCAAGACATGATGACGAGTCAGGATTTGATTCAAGCGGCACAGCAAAT
>CASBQE010000181.1 GCA_949127665.1 Synechococcales cyanobacterium PMM_0083 | reverse complement strand
GCGCTATGACCGATGGAAGAATCGTGGCATACATTGTAGTTACACTGTAGGGATAAGCAATTGATATTTGAATGGGATAAAGAAACCATTCGCATTTTCTCGGCTCGTAGGGCAAATAAACAAGAGCGGCAACAATACCAGAGTTTTCTTTTATGAAAGACGAATATGATTTCTCCCAATCTGTTAAGAATCCGCACATTAAGAAGCTTAAAAAGCAAGTGACGATTCGACTTGAAGAGGAAGTCGTTGAATACTTTAAGGGCTTAGCTGAAGACACCGATATTTCTTATCAAAGTTTGATCAATTTGTATTTGCAAGATTGCGTGAAGGCACAGCGAAAACCTTCACTGGAATGGGTGCGTCAAGCTTAATAATTTTCTTGAAGCAGCCTAGCAGCAAAATAGGCATTATCAAAACTAACTAGGAGTCAGGCGGATGGTTCTTGCGACTCATCAATTTACCCTTGAAGACTATCTGAACTATGACGACGGCACTGATACTCGCTACGAATTGGTCAACGGGACGCTGGTTGTCATGCCTACAGAAAGTCGGCTCAATGAGCAAATTGCCCTCTGGCTACTGACTCAGTTTTTGGCATTGGTGCCTCTGTCTCAACTGGGGCGAGGCACAGAAATTGCCGTGAGTGGACGCTTGATCACGGCGCGCATTCCTGATTTGGTGGTGTTATCTGCCGAACTGGCGATCGCGTTAGCTGGAGCAAAACGTTCACTTGTTGGGTTTGATATGATGCCACCCTTATTGGTGGTTGAGGTAGTTTCTCCCGGCAAGGAAAACGAGGATCGAGATTACCGATATAAGCGCTCAGAGTATGCTGCACGAGGGATTCAAGAATACTGGATTATTGATCCGATCGCCGCTAAAGTTACACTCCTGATCTTAGAAACCGGACTGTATGAAGAGCAGGTTTTTCAGGGCAGCGATCGCATTCTCTCGCCGCTATTTCCCCAGCTAAACCCAACCGCCACTCAAGTATTGAGCGCTGGAGAAACGCAGTAGAATTTGCCTAATTTCCTGTGGATAGGCTTCCCATAACGCTAAAAAAAGCTCCCAATTTATTTGAATTGGGAGCTTTAATCTGAGTTCTACGAGAGCATCACATTACTACTCAGCGGATTCGATCGCCTTAGCTGCTTTGCTCAACTGTTTGCCCAACTTTTGCACCACAGTTTTGAAGCCACGAGGTGCCTCAGAAGCCACTTCAGCCGTTTGTTCACCCAAACGGGATAGCACTTCCGAAATTTCTTCGGGTTTTGCCTTGCTGCGCTTTAGCACTTGCTTTAGTTCTTTTAAACCGCTAGCGATTTCCTTAAATTGATCACCTTCGGCTTTGTTGACCATGCCGTACCACATATCAATGGCGCTAGCAGAATCGTCAGGTTTGAGCGAGGTGATTTTCTCACCATCCAAGTTTTCGATCAACGAGTTCATCTCATCTAGATGTTCCTGGTTGTCTGCTTTGTTGATGGATGCTCCAACTTTGGTGAGTTGTTTACCCAGCTTTTGCAAAGTAGTTTTTGCGGTTTTATCCGCTTCAGAAGCACATTCGCTGGTTTGTTCGCCCACTTGCTCCAACACTTCACCAATTTCGTGAGCATCTGCCTTACCGCTTTTCAGTAGCTTTTGAAGCTGTTTCAAACTGGTGGCGATTTCTTTCAGTTCTGGCTCTTTGGCTTTGTTCAAAAAACCATACCAATGATCCACAATGCCTAACGCGGCTTCTGGCTCAACGCTGGTCAGATCACCATTGAGCGTTTCAATCAGTTCATTTAGCTCTTGACTAGAATCTGATTCGCTTTCTTGATCAGCTTGGTTCTTCTTGGTATCCGTTTCTTGAGATTGCTGCTTGCTAACCATGAGTTTCCATCCAAAAAATATGAGATGTACAGCAGCTAGCCTACAAAGCCAATCTCTGGGACACCTCTTTCGTAAGAAACAACCTAAATTTGCAAAGGTAACTCTCTAGAGGGGTGACTGAAAAGAGGGAGATAATCTGATGATGCAATGAGGAGGTTGCTATACCTGCCAATCTAAAGCGATCGCGCTAGACTGCCATCAAGCATTGCATTTCGCTTTTTATATTCCTACCTGGTATCCCGATGATCGACCTTTATACGTTCACCACGCCCAACGGTCGCAAAGCCTCCATCATGCTAGAAGAGGTTGAACTGCCCTACACCGTTCACAAAATCGACATCACAAAAAATGACCAATTCACGCCGGAGTTTGTGGCAATCAATCCCAACAGCAAAATTCCGGCGATCGCCGATCACGAAACGGGCATCACAATGTTTGAATCGGGCGCGATTTTGATTTACCTTGCCGAAAAAACCGGAAAGCTAATGCCAACCGAACCTAAAAAGCGCTACCAAGTATTGGAGTGGCTGATGTTTCAAATGGCAGGCGTGGGTCCAATGTTTGGGCAGTTAAACCACTTTAAGAAGTTTGCGCCAGAAAAAATCCCCTACGCGATCGCTCGCTACGAAAAAGAAACGCTGCGGATCTATAGCGTGTTGGATCAGCAGCTAGCCACCAACGAATTTATCTGTGGAGATTACTCGATTGTGGATATAGCCACCTTTCCTTGGGTTGCCACCTATGACTTTCAAGGATTGACCTTAGACAATCATCCTCACTTAAAGCGCTGGTTTGAAGTCGTTCAGGCGCGTCCTGCTGTGGCTAAAGGAATGTCGGTTCCTGCGTAAGGACTATGGGGTTAGACCTTTGGAAGAAGGCGATGAAGAACGGGTAAAGATTCGCTGCGATTTGACTAGGCTTATTAAGTGAGCTATCCAAAAAAATCGGAACAAGCAACCAGCAAAAGACCACTGGCGATCGCGGCAATGAAAACGTTTGGAGCTTATCACCCTACAGATAGTCATGGTTAACCCCTCCCTGCTAAATCAATTTCTTGATCCCAAGAGTCGCTATACCTTTAGCGATTATTTCGATCTCTCTCTTGCATCTCGTGATATCGCTAGAGGGTTTGGCTATAGCTTAGATCAGTCTGATGATTTACTTTCGCGTTTCCGAACAGAAAAGAAAAGTGATTTGATTTGGTTGCAGCGTACCCTTGAAGTCAATCAACGGCGTAACCCGCTAGAAAATGAGATGTCTCGCCGAGCCGCGATCGTGTCGCCTATCTTGACTGAAGTGTGCGAGATTGCCGACTTAAAGCTGGATACAGAATACACAATTTCGGTCAGCCCTCACTTGGTTGGCATTGTAGATTATCAGATTGAGGCTGAGGTATCACTGCTAATTGTAGAAGCCAAGCAATCTGACTTAGTGCGTGGGTTTAAGCAACTCATCCCCGAACTGATAGCGCTGCATTATTGGAGCCAAAAAGACTGCGCGCTCTTGTTTGGCTGCGTCACAGACGGAGAGCGTTGGCAGTTTGCATTGCTGGATAGAGCTAGTAGAGTGATTTGGCAAGATCGACGAATTTATCCGCTAAACGCACTCAAAACCCTAATTGACTCATTGGTCGCAATCGTAGGT
>CASBQE010000180.1 GCA_949127665.1 Synechococcales cyanobacterium PMM_0083 | reverse complement strand
GAGATCTTTTTTTCAAAGTTAGCTTTACCCCTAACTTTGAAAAAATTGCTCAATCCTTGAATTGCAAGCGCTGAAACCCTTGCAGCATCGTTCTGAAAACTGTCCGGAGTATTGTAATATTACAAAGGCTATCTGCGTCCGATGAGCGCAACCGCTAGCTAGTTACAAGTGGGTTGGGTAGCGGCAGACGTTATGACTAAGTGACTTGAACCCGCGATCGCACCATTGAAAACGTTGTTTGATCAGCAAGACGCGATCGCCTAGAATAGCGATTCTGATTAGTGTGCGATCGCCCAACTCATGAGCGGGATTGACCGAAATATTGCCCCAGATCCCCGAACAGGTCTGATTAATCGCCATTTGCCTAATACCCCTCAAGTCCAGCGACTCCTCCGAAGAGAGGGCAGAGCGCATGTATTCAGCGATCGCGAAACCGTGGAACGAGTCACACAGGCTATTATTTTAGGGGGAGAGCGAACCGGGATAGAGGATGCAGATGATGATTACGAACGATATGGACTCTACTTTTCTGAGCCAATCGGTTACATAATTAGGACAGATGGGAGCCAGACTCCACTTTATTACGGCGAAATCAAAATTGTGAAAACGACAGGTGAGTATCATGCAATCCCACGCACCAGCCCTCGTAGAACAAGCTAAAACCTGGAAGTTTCTAGAACTTTGGGTTGATCCAATTCTTTTTCCGCCTAGAATTCTTATGCTAGTTGGCGAGCAGGATGGCACTTGTCGTATTTTTAACCCTGCATCTGACTATAAACTCGTGGTCACGCACTCCAATTATCAAGCTGCTCAAGAATGGCTTCTCGAAGATGAATATGAACGAGTCAAGGGTCAGCTTTTGGCTGAAGAAGTTCTCTAATCATGAGCTTAAACTTTTGCAGAAATTCCCCATAAAGTTGTTGGAGAGGCAGATAAAGATTTATTGCTTCGTTTAGTGTCGTCTAGCGCCGCTCAATTTGGTCGTTAGCTAGTTTCAAGCGGGCTGGGTAGCGGCAGGCGTTATGACTGAGTGACTTGAACCCGCGATCACGTAATTGAAAACGTTTTCTGATCAGCAAGACGCGATCGCCCTTATATTGCTCAGGTTAAAATGAGAGGAGCAGTTCGCAAAGAGGTCAAACTTATGGAAGTTCGTCAACGACGTTACAGCAAAGAAGATTTGGCGCGACGTGGGCAAGAACTCTATGAGTCTGGCATTCGGCAGCAAGTCGAGGCGGGAAATGATGGCAAAATCGTGGCGATCGACATCGAAACTGGAGATTTTGAGGTTGATGAAACTGTCATAGCTGCAACTGATCGACTATTTGAACGCCATCCCGCTGCTCAACCTTGGGGGGTTCGGATTGGACATCGCGCTGTTTATCATTTCGGATCGCGGAGTCTGAGAAAGAATCCATGATTTATGGAGTTGTGAATTTGCGTCGTGAAGCAACACTTCCCCTTGTGGTTGGTAACTCATCTGGACAACGGCAAGCCATCGATACCGTGATTGACACTGGGTTTGATGGCTTTCTATCTTTGCCTTCCGAAACTATCGTTCGCCTTGGGTTGCCTTGGACAATTTCCAACACAGCGACCTTGGCTGATGGCAGCGAAACTTTGTTTGATTTTTATACCGGAACTGTGATCTGGGATGGGCAGTACCGCACGATCGATATTGCGGAATCAGAGACAGAACCTCTGCTAGGAATGGCGATGCTCTACGGGTATCGATTACAGGTTGATACTGTTGAGGGCGGTATCGTTAAAATTGAAGCCTTGTGATCTCAATTTAGAAGCGATCTATGAGGTACGGTCTAACAACCCGGCTGGAGCGGACTGAAGGGAGATCTTGGCAGCGATGCAAAGGTTGCTGACAGCCGCTCAGCCGGAACGTTATGTGCCATTCCACAGTTAGAGATTAGTATCCTAAAGCAATACATCATCCATGAACAATTACTCAATTATCATGCTTGGCCCAAGCGGTTCGGGAAAGACTGTATTCTTGTCCAGTTTGTATAAGAAGCTATCTACACAGAGTGAATTAGGATTTTTTCTTCAAGTTGATACTGGTGAAAAACGTAAACGACTCAACAATATCTATACTCAAGTCGCTGCCGATGAAAAGTGGTCTGCGGGTACAAGATATAGTGAGGTTTCTGAATGGACATTTACTTGCCGAGTGCAAAATCCAAGTGATTTGTCAATTTATGATACGTGCTGTTTTGTAAGGATTCAGGTGTTTGAACAGGGAATGAGCGAAGGCATCGGGTGCCCGTCGTCAGAACTAGTAGCCGCAATCAAAGCCCTTTGAAAAAACTTCAAAGCAGACCGTCCTTGCGCCCGACAAGTCTGAATCACAGAGAGTAAAGTCGCCGTTTGAGCAAATCCCGACATTGACCGAGAACCCCCACAAACTTTGCGCTTGGTCACCGCCAACCGCAACGACCGCTCCGCTCGATTGTTGTCCGGCGGCACTTGAGGATGGTCTAGAAAATGCCACCACTGTTTGGCTTTATCGCGCAACGAGCGCAACAATAGCCCTGCCGCATAGCCCGCTTGCGGCAACCAACGGTTGAGCGCAGTTTGAACCTTCGCCTTAAACTGCTGTGCCCAACCGCGATAGGTCGACACATCTTCGGTGTCTCGCCACTGCCGATGTGCCTCAAACGCTTCATCTAACAAATCTAGAAACACCTGCCCCAATTGGGGATTATTGCCATGCTTGAGCTTGATCACTTTTTTGAAATGTCGCCGCAAGTGTGCCAAACACTTTTGTTGCGCTGCCACCGGGTATCCGTTGTAAACGCTGAAGTCATCAGAGATGAGGCAACCGGCAAAACTCTTCCCCAACATCTGCTCTAGTTCTGCTCTAGAGCGGGTATCTGCGGCGTGAAACCAAGCAAATCCAGCCCCCGCAATCACCCATATCCATTCTTTCACCCCCTTGACTAGCCAAGGGGATTCATCGACATGAACTTGCTCTTGCTGCTTGACCCATGCCGCTAACGTTTCGACCGCAGGGTGAACGACTTCGGCAAGGCGAACATTGGTCGCTGGTAATGTTCCGGTTCCGACCGCAATATCGCCTAACTCAGCCAAGAATTCTTGCTGCTTTTCATAGGACAAATGACCAT
>CASBQE010000179.1 GCA_949127665.1 Synechococcales cyanobacterium PMM_0083 | reverse complement strand
TTGTTCCTCATTCACTCCTTTTCGGCAGTAGCGATAAAGTTTGTCTTTATTTTTCAATGCCCAAACTTTGAGCGCGATCGCTTCCGGCGTTTTAGATCCCCACTCCTTCACCGTCCCAGCGATGAAAGGCTCTAAGGGCGCTTCGCCATAGAGCTTGGCTTGTGCTGACCGGGTAGCCAGTCGGTTCGGAGACACCCACTCGTTCTTTTTGACCGCCTGGTCTAGTGCGGATGACCAGCCCCATAAGTCCACTATCTTTGCTGCCTCCAAGTTTTGGCGTAACCAATAGCGCTCGGCGCAGTGAAGAATTTTACTGTGATCATTAATCAGGACTCGAAAAACAAACGCTTCATCGTCCAGTGGGCACCCCGGCAATTTGTCCTCAAATAGACGTTTTCTAGCTTTTCGCCGATCGTCCGGCTTGCTGTTTTCAGAGCCTAAAATCTCCCTTGCTTCTTGCAGGGTGATGTCTTCAGTGTTTAGAACTGCAAAAATTGCGGACTCTTGAAAAGCGAGACGACCTTTAATCGTTTCCCGCTCTTCCTTACTCCCGGCATCTTTGCCACCCACTATTTCAATTTCATAGCCTTGCTTTTCCCAACACTCAATTAACTGCTCACGAATCTTTTTGTGTTCGTAATTTTCTCTGGTCTTGTAATTAATCCAGTGTTTGAGGAAAAAGCCGTAATCGGTGGATGGGTCATCCTGATCGGTTGCCATCTCTGCCAACTTATCTACAAGCGACTGACCTGATTCAGGGTCTTTTTTGAGTGCGTAATCCACAAACCCAGTCAGCTTTTCAACGCCGATTTTATTTCGACTCAGTTGTTTTTTGAGCAAGTCTGGATGTTCAGCGCTCAAATTTACATCATTGGCAACTGCTGTTCGTTTCGTGGCATAGCCAAAGCGTGGGACATCGCTTCTAAGCCGCTCTAGCATCTGTTTAGCGCTACGGGCTGGTAGATGGGTGATGTGGAAGGCAACGGCATCAAAATGCCCTCCAGCATCGACTAGGGACACCCCAGAGGAGATGGTAGGGGTGTAGATAATCAGTCTGATTTCAGGGAATAGACGAATGAACTCGTCTGGATTTGCTGAAAATAGCTGTTGTTTTGGTTCTGAAATCGTTCCTTTTTCAATCAGCAAAACCTGATCGCCCGTCAATCCTTCATCCAAAGCCTTTTGGTAAACCTGTAGTGCCCAGGCTCTTGAGTCAGTTGCGACTACTAAATTTTGATCCCATTCAAACAGGCGTGTTTGAATTTCCTTCCAAGTTTTCGATGGATTGTTATATAAAGTCAGTGTGCGATCGTGCCCTATTTTCTGGAAATCAAGGTATTCGACTACTTCAAGTCCTGAAGCCTCCTTGACTAATTCAAGCTCTAGATTAGTTAGCCCATCTTCTGATAGGACAATCCAGCCGCCTTTTTTTGCTACCGCCGCAAACAGCGCTCTCATCCGATTCACGACGAATGCGTGACTATCTTTGCAGGTTGACCCTTCTAGAACCTGACTAAAGGACTGAGATACCTCATCTAGCAGGATGAGCGGTCTATCGCTTAGCTTCGTTAAATCAACCAAATGAATTGATTCAAAGCACAGTGTCCCCCGATTGATGTAGCCATCCCCTTGTTCCGTTCGGTAAGGCAAG
This sequence comes from Synechococcales cyanobacterium PMM_0083, assembly GCA_949127665.1. Classification (GTDB taxonomy): domain Bacteria; phylum Cyanobacteriota; class Cyanobacteriia; order Leptolyngbyales; family Leptolyngbyaceae; genus ULC077BIN1. Next base: position 2,492 of record CASBQE010000179.1, on the reverse strand, counting down.
TCTAGAACCGTGCTTGCCTGTTTTCCGAGTGTCCGTCTTGGAACAAATGCCAACTGAGTCGAGCCATAGCCTGTTAGCGCTCTGTGTTGTTCCACTAGCCCTTTTAGGGCGACGGAAGTTTTTCGACCGCCCATGCCGCCATTAGTCAAAATAATTCCCGACTGCGGCGGCAGGTTAACCCACTCCGGCTCAATGAAATAACCCGATTTATAGAGAGTGGGCACACAATCTAGTTGAGCAAAGTGAGTTTGTATCCGCTCAACTTCGGCGTGGTAGCGTTCTGAATTTGCTCGTTTACGTTCTGCCTCTTCCGCTTTCGCGGTTTGCTCAGCCTCGGCTTCCGCCTGCTCTCGCTGCTGATAATCCTCATGGTTTGGCTCAAACCACTCCTGCTTTTCTGGCTTCGTAAAGGTTCTCTGCCGGTCAGGGAACCTAAACCCGTACTGCTTGGCAATATAAAACAGTGAGCCGATCCCAACTCCAGACCGTCTAAAGCTCCTGATTTTTTGGCTAATATTCCATGACGAGCGCGGAATAGAAGGACTCCAATTCTCTGCGATCGCCTCTGCTTCAATGTCTCCATAGAAATCACATAGAGCCATCAAAACCGTACGGCACTCATCATAATTACCACCGCCGATCGCCCGTGGTGGAATTAGGCTAAGTGCCTGCTGAATCAGGGTGTGGGTATCCCAACTTTCGGACTGCGCTAATTCTTGAAACCGCTGGCGTTTAAGTGTTTGGGTTTTAGCTAATTCTGCGCTGTGTTTGGATTGCTGGTCACACCAATCCTCTAAATAATCAACAAGCCACTGTGGAGCCGCTGCGACTTCTACAGCGGTTGGTGAGTTAATCCACTTATATTCCCCGGTATCGGGGTGTTTGGATGGCGGTAGGACGCTCTGCACACCCGTGTATCGCAGTTCTAAGAGTTCATCTTTAGCAGTCTTGAATTCACCAGACTGCTTTAAGACAATCCGTCTAAATTCATGAGTTGCCAATTTCGCTTGCAGGCTGTGGGGCAACTGATAAGCCAACTGGCGTTTACCGGGCTTCCCAGATGTCCAAGCAACCGTATTGGGTAAATTGCCGCCTGACAAAATATTAAGCAGTTCTCCAGCGGTCGAGCCATCTTGGTCGATGGCGATAATTCCACCAGACGGTTCACCTGTTCTGAGTCCATAGCCCTCCCATCGACATAGCCAATTTTTCTGTTTCTTCTCACTCCAAAGGGTTTGACCTTTTTCTAGAAGGCTAATTAATTCAGATCTGGAAATCGTTTTTTCGATCTGCCAATTGGGGCGAAATGGCTGTTTATCCCGAACGGGGGTGAGTGCCCAACTCTCAGGAATCTCGGTTAGCCCTCTGACTAACTTTGGAGCAAGCGCGTTGGAGAAGCCAAAAACGGGATAATTCATTACGCCTTACCTCCCTTTTTGGAGGAAGGCATCAGCCAGTTGGTATCAATCCGATACCCGCAGGACTCACAGTAATAAGCATCTAATCCAGGAAATTGGATGGGCTGTCCACAGGAGCAATTTCCGTAGGGGGCTGGTTTAGTTTTTGGAAGATCTGGAATTTTTACGCGAGTGACAGCCGTTAAAACTGCTTTACTGACTGACTTCTTGGCTTTCTCTGGTTCTGGCGTGGTGAAAAAAAATAGTTGATGCACTTCCTTGGCTCCTTTAGTGGTGTAGGAGCCGAGATAGGCTTAGTTTTGGCTGTCTAATGCTTTTCCGGTAAGAGTGTCAGAGCTTCTCTAGGGATCGAACTGTTACCCCTTGGAGATGCATGATAGTAAAGTGTGCAGTGTACATAAAATATTAATTTAGTATTTTATGTAAGATAGTAATTAATGACATAAAACGTCTGTTACACACTTCTCTGTTTTTTGTTGGGAAAAGAGTTTCAGCATTTTAGCGTGTGCTAAAATCCTGTCAGACAGCCGTAAGACTAAATTCCACCCTACTGTTCCCATCTCCCTCGTCGCCAAACTCAGAAGATGTTTTGTACGGGCTTTTTATCTCGGCTGACAGGCTTTGATTCAATACTTAAAACGCTCTGGTTTTCACTGGGGCGTTTTTTGTTTGTTGTTTTTACTCTCCGTTTAAATTGAATTAGATTGACTGTAGATCGTTTAAAGGTGTTTGCGATCGCTGTTTTGCAGCCTTTTTAATAAAAATCAGCCTTGTACTTCCTCCTTTGGTTTGCGCTCAAAAACTTGAATAGCGGGTTGTTCTAATACAAACCCCGCCTCTGTCGCCTCTCCCAGCTTCCCTGAGATAGCAGCGATCCAACTGGGGAAGTTGGCTTGTGCTTCTTCCAGCTTCTTGAAAACTTTTGGCTTCACCGTCACGGAAAACTGCCGCCCGTCACAGTCTACGGTAAAGTGCTTATGACTATTTTCCACCGTTTCAGCCTTTGGGAACTCAGAGGTTTTAATAGTAATTTCTAGTCGTCCTGAAATTGGTTCTCCCACTGCTACCTCCCTG
>CASBQE010000178.1 GCA_949127665.1 Synechococcales cyanobacterium PMM_0083 | reverse complement strand
TCCGTTTGCAGCGTTGCTTTCAGGCGATCGCACACACCCGGATAAAACCGATGCTCCGCCAACCAACTGGTGACATCCGACGCAATCCATTGATCCCGAGTCCCATCCACCTCTGCGATCAGTGTTGCCGGATCTAAGTGTTCTGCGGCGATGAGTTGCTGAGCGATCGCTGCCCAATCTTGCAGCACTGCCGCTTCCGACACTCCTTGCAGCACCGCATGAAGCACCAACGGCATTTCCCACCCCGTTTCAACCACAGGACGCAAGCGATAAAACGATTCAGCCAATCCATCGGGCGGCATCGTACTTTTGGGTTCCCAAAGGTTGCAATAGGCTTGCCATGACGTTTTAAAGTATTCCCTCAAGCCATCGCACAATACCCCATCAAAATCAAGTGCTAAAACGGTTGGAGTTGGAATCATCGTCTTACTTTGCTCATCTCAGGAACCCTGCTGCCTCACGATACCGCAATAATCCTCTAGCGGAGGAGTATCCTGAGACACATCCTGCTAATTCATCAGCGATCGCTTAATTGAGTGAAGCGGGGGTCAGATTCTAGGAATCAGGGTGGATTTTATCCAAGCGTGGAAAGCAGCGACGGCTCTGACGCTTGATCTGTTACTGGAACGGTAACAAGTCTCCTATTTAGCTTTTAGTCAAGGCATACTGGCAGCAACTCAATGCAGGTTTCCCGATGCAGATCGCCCAGCCGCCTATGTTTCGTGATGCTCGACTCTACCAAATTCTATTTTTGTCCTTATTCCTGCTGTTAGGAACTGGTACTCGTGATTGGACATTGCACCCCGAAATAGTGGCAACCGCGATCGCCACCTGTTGCATCACCCAATGGATTTGGTCGATTCGATCCACTCCGCTAACACCTATTACATCTCCACTTCGCCACCCCTCCCTCCCTTCCGCCCTAATCACCGCCTTAGGACTCAGCATGTTGCTCCGAACCGAGCATATTGGCACCATGATGCTGGCTGGTGCGATTGCAATCTCTAGCAAATTTTTGCTGAAGGTGAATGGAAAACATTTGTTTAACCCCACAAACATTGGCATTGTGGCGGCGGTAGTGCTAACCCACGATGCCTGGATTTCACCCGGTCAATGGGGCGAATCAAGCTGGTATGCCCTGCTGTTTTTGGGAGCTGGTGGGGTTGTCGTGCAGCGGGTTGGACGCTGGGATACTACAGGGGCATTTTTGGGCAGCTATGCCCTGCTCGAACTAGGGCGCAATCTCTGGCTCGGCTGGACGTGGGATGTATTGCTGCATCGCCTGACTAGCGGTTCATTACTGGTGTTTTCCCTGTTTATGATCACTGATCCGCGCACGATTCCCAATGCTCGTGTGGCTCGGCTGGTTTGGGCGATCGCGATCGCCCTACTCGCCTTCATCCTTCGCAACGTCTACTTCATTCCCACCGCCGTCTTCTGGTCACTCTTTGCCCTTGCTCCCCTCAGCGTTGTATTAGATCTCATCTGGGCAGCCCCCCGTTTTGCTTGGCTGGCAGACGGAGATAGCAAGGCTAAGGATGATGGGGAAGCAGAAAAAGCAGAGACGGAGAAGAAAAATTATCTCCTGACTCCCAACTTCTAACTCAAAACCCAAAACTCAAAACTCAAAACGCCCTTTCAACTTTTCCGTCATTGACCATTCACCACTCGCCATTGACTATTCACCACTTGCCATTGACCATTCACCACTCGTCATTGACCATTCACCACTCGCCATTGACCATTCACCACTCGCCATTGACCATTCACCACTCGCCATTGACCATTCACCATTCGTCATTGACCATTCACCATTCGTCATTGACCATTCACCACTCGTCATTGACCATTCACCACTCGCCATTGACCATTCACCATTCGTCATTGACCATTCACCATTCGTCATTCACTACTCGCCACTCGTCATTCATTACTCGCCATTCACCACTCACCATTCGCCACTCGCCATTCTTATGAAACTTCTCCAAACTCTGCTGCTTTCTCTCTTGTTCACTGTTTCTAGCCTATTCCTTGCTGCTAAAGCCTGGGCATTTTGCGGGTTTTATGTGGCAAAGGCAGATGCCAAGCTTTACAACCAGGCTTCCCAAGTGGCGATCGCCCGGAGCGGCAACAAAACCGTGCTGACGATGGCAAATGACTATCAAGGTGAGGTCAAAGATTTTGCGATCGTCGTGCCTGTGCCTGTTGTGTTGAAAAAAGAGCAGGTAGAAGTCGGCAAACCTAGCGTCATGGCTCATCTCGATGCCTTCAGTGCGCCGCGCTTGGTGGAATACTTCGACCCCGATCCCTGTCAGCCTCAGCCCATGTATGACCGGATGCCGCCCATGGCAGCGGCTCCTTCCAGTTTGCAATCGGGGAGATCAAGAAACAGTGCTGCGGAGTTAGGCGTGACGATTGAGGAAAAATTCACCGTGGGTGAATACGATATTTTGATCCTCAGCGCTAAGGAATCGGGGGGCTTGGAAACCTGGCTGACCCAAAACGGCTATCGGATTCCCAAGGGCGCAAGGGAATTACTCAAGCCTTACATTCGCCAAAAGCTGAAGTTTTTTGTGGCAAAGGTAAACCTGAACGAGTTTGAAAAAGCAGGCTTTCAAAACTTGCGTCCGATCAAAATGGCGTTTGAGTCGCCTCGGTTTATGTTGCCGCTGCGCTTGGGTATGGTAAATGCTCAGCAAGCTCAGGATTTGCTGGTTTACATTTTGTCGCCGAAAGGTCGGGCAGAAGTGGCGAACTACCGCACGGTTAAAGTGCCTTCCAACACTGAAATTCCAACCTTTGTGAAAAGCGAGTTCAGCGATTTCTACAAATCGATGTTCCAAACGTCCTACGATCGCGAAGGTCGCAATGTTGCCTTCTTGGAATATGCCTGGGATATGTCAAATTGTGATCCTTGCTCAGCAGAACCGCTGTCTCGCGAAGAACTGCGCGATGCCGGAGTCTTCTGGCTAGATGAGCCGCAAACTGAGCCAAGCCGACCCGGTTTTTTTGCGCCTCGTCGTCCTTCTCCGTTCCCTTCATCGAATGTTTTTATTACTCGACTGCATGTACGCTACACCCGCGATCGCTTTCCTGAAGATTTGATCTTTCAAGAAACCAATAACCGCGAACAGTTTCAGGGACGCTATGTGCTGCGCCATGCCTTTTTAGGTAAAACCGAGTGCGCGGCAGGTCGAGAATATGGGCGATCGCTGCCTCGCCGCTTTGACCAAGAAGCCCAAACCCTCGCCCGACTGACCAACTGGGATATTCAAAAGATTCGTCAAAAGTTACCAAAAGTTCAAGCTCAAGCTCCCTTGTCTTGGTGGGAATGGGTTTGGGCACGATTAGGAACGCAGGGGTGAAGCCGCTGGTGAATAGGTGGTATGAGTTAGTTGCCCATCGCGTGAAATATAGGAGAAACAATCGATGAGCCTAGCTTTTTATTATGCCCCCATGTCCACATCGAACATCACCGAAGCCGTTCTCGCAGAGCTTGGCACACCCTGTGAGCGCGTGCAGCTCGATATCAGTGCGGGTGATACTAGAAAACCGGACTTCCTCAAGGTCAACCCAAACGGAAGAGTTCCCGCGATCGTGCATGAGGGAACACCAATTTGGGAGTCATCCGCCATCACGATGTATCTTGGTGAGGTCTTTGGCGTGGATGCTCAGCTTTACCCCGCACCAGGACCGAAGCGCGGCGAAGCGATGAAGTGGATTGCCTGGAGCAACGTCACGCTTGCCGAAGCGGCGGGTCGATTATCTGCGTCGCTGCCGACT
>CASBQE010000177.1 GCA_949127665.1 Synechococcales cyanobacterium PMM_0083 | reverse complement strand
GCCAAATTCAGTTTTAGATTAGACAAACACGCGCCGCAATCTGGGTTGGATGCTCAGGAGCGCGACGGTGGTAAAGCCTAGCAATACTAGCAAAGCCGCACCCAAGGTAACTTCGCCAAAAGGTGCCTGCATCACCACACTGCTGAGTGACCAATTTTGGTGCAAATAGACATAGCGAATGGGTTCGATCGCGTAGCTCAAAGGATTCAGTGACGCGATCCATTGCAGCCAAGTTGGCATGAAGGACAGCGGCACTAAGGCAGTGCTGGCGAATAGCAAGGGCAAGTTCGTCACGAAAATCACTGCAATCAGTTCAATGTGTCCTGGCAAGGTGAAGGCTAAGCCTAAACTGATTGCGGTTACGCCTAAAACCAACAGCAACACAATCAACGCCATCAACGCCAAGCCGGACGCATTAGGCAATCCGGCACCCAAAACAGCACTCACCGCCACGATCGCCACCGTTTGAATGGCGCTTAGGGTCGTAATGAAAATCGCAGAAGCCATCACAATCGAGAACCGCGAGGCAAGCGGAGCCACGAGTAAGCGATTGAGAAAGCCAAACTCGCGATCGAACATCACCGGCAACCCTGCATTCAACGCCCCACCAAAGGCAGTGAACACAATGATTCCGGCACCAATGAACTTGCCATAGCTAACATTGCTGCCCAAAAAACCTTGGGGTGCATTTTGAAACAGCGCCCCAAATAAAATTAGCCACATTACAGGCTGAATAATGCCCGCAATCAACGTTGAAGGGCGGCGCTGAAGTTGAATGAACAACCGCCGGGTTAAGGCAGTGGTTTCTTGAACAAAATCGGCAAATGAACTAGAGGGAGGCGCTGAAGCATCAGGTGCCTTACCGTTAAGAGTCGAGGGAATCAGAGTAGTCATAAATTTAACAATGATTGGGTTAAGTGGCTAATTAGAAAGAGTTTGAAGGATGATGTGACGTAGTTTATTGAACTGGTTTACTTCCTGTAGATGTAGCGCTTACAGAGAGAAGATCGGGTTGAAATTTCTCTAATTCATTGTGCTTAGAGGCTATAAATTCATCGAACAAACTGGAAAAAATACGCGATCGCATTTTCCTTATCGCAAAAACTACCTGTAGCTTAGCAAATCCCTGATGTGAGGATAGTCCCCAACAGATTGGTTCTTCTGCCAAACTATGAGATTATTCTCAATAAGTTGATTGGCGAAATGCCGATTGAGCCAACTTATCGAAGGAGTAGCCAGCGGCGATCGCCAATACTAGGCTTTTGGTAAAGTGTTTATAATTGCTCAACTGGGGTAAATTGATCGGAGCTAGGCGCATAATTTGCATCTCCCTCAAATGACAGCCGCAGAGTACTTGGATTTCGTGAAGAAGCGTATGGGTCAGTGGAGCGATCGCGAACACTTCCTGGCTCAAGCTGCCATCGACTACCTCAGCAACCTCCTTGATATAGTCAACTTGAACTACTGCTACAAATCTTGTAGAACTCATCTTCCCATTGCCTGACCTGCTAGCCAACCCGTTGTCCAAGCGCTCTGGAAGTTGAAGCCGCCCGTCACGCCATCGACATCCAAGATTTCGCCTGCAAGATAAAGTCCAGGACATTGGCGACTTTCCATGGTTTTGAAGTCTACTTGATTCAGCTTGATGCCGCCACAGGTGACAAATTCCTCTTTGAATATGCCTTTGCCGCTAATGATGTACTGTCCTTGGGTAAGCTCTTGAATCAGTTGGTTGAGGGTTTTGTTCGACACATCTGCCCAGCGGGTTTCATCTTGCACAATGCCAACGCTGACGATTAACCGTTCCCACAGGCGGCGCGGAATGGGCACCGGGCAGCTAGTAGCCACGAGTCGCCGGGAAAGCTGCGATCGCACTGCCATCAATTGTTCGCGTAGCACTTCTGGGTTCATTTGAGGCAGTAAATTAACCCGTAGGTTGGCGTGATATTGCTGTTCATGCAGCGCTCTTGCTCCCCAAGCAGACAGCTTTAAGACCGCAGGACCACTCAATCCCCAGTGAGTGACTAACAGCGCTCCTGTTTGCTTCAGTGAAGTTTTGTCGTCTAATTGAAGCTGAAGTTGAGCAGAGGACACCGACACGCCTGCCAAATCGTTTAAGCGTGGATCTCTGACATTAAACGTAAACAGCGATGGAACTGGTGGCTCGATCGCGTGTCCTAACGACTCGGCGATCGCGTAGCCTTTCAGGTTGCTTCCGGTTGCCAGCAGCAGGCGATCGCTGTGTAGCAGTTCTTCGGACTTTAACTGGATCTCAAATCCGTTCTTGTGATGGCTGACCTGCTGCACGTAAGCGCCCGTATGAATCGCCACGCCCGCCTTCTTTGCAGCCCACATCAAGCATTCCACGATCGTGCTAGAGTCATCCGTCGTCGGAAACATCCGTCCGTCGGCTTCGGTCTTGAGTGCCACACCTTGCTGCTGAAACCATTCCACCGTTTCCTTCGCCTGAAATCGGCTAAAGGCTCCCCGCAACGCCTTGCCGCCACGGGGATAGTTTTGCACCAGCAACGCCGGGTCAAAGCAAGCATGAGTGACATTGCAGCGCCCTCCACCCGAAACTCGCACCTTGGATAAGGGCTGACGAGCGGCTTCTAACAAGGTAACCTGCATGTGAGGATGCGCTTGGGCACAGGCGATCGCGCCAAAAAAACCTGCCGCACCTCCCCCAATAACCACAATATTCATGAAGCAACTACTTTAAACAAATTCGCTATCCACCAAAAATCCATAGCACGAGGCAACCAAAGAATCTACATTCCCATTCATCAAGCATTCGTGCCGCGCACAGTCTAAACAGTTTGCCTGCATGGGCAAAACCAAATCCAGCGCTGGATACAAGCTTACGCCCTGATGGATAAACGCTTGGGCTTCCAGATCGGAAATTGCATTACAAATTAGAATTGCCTGTTTGCTACCCAACGCCGATCGCTGCTGATTAAGCTGTTGCAGCGTTTCGCCAAACCCTTGAGACTCATCCCGAATCGCTACCAGCACTTTTTGAGAAAGGCTTGTGAAACAGGTTGGCTTTGCACTTTCAAAAAAATCTTTATATTGCAAGGTCAGAGTACCATCTGGGTAATGCAGAGTGCGAATGCAGCGTAAAAAAGGGATAGTGAAATGCTCGTTTGCATCCAAGGCAAGCCACCAGGATTTGTGCCAAGCATAATGGGGCAACCGCAGAATTTCTTGAATGTGGGGCGGTGGAAAGCCGACTTTTGCCAGCAGCGCGATCGCCGGGGCTAAGGGTAAATGCTGAGCGATCGACTGCATATCAGATTCGTGCTGAGTCAGTCTGGCAACTTCCTTGCTGTCATTCGTCACGCTATTAATGCTGTGGTCTAGTTGAGTTTGCACCTGTGCTAGCACACAATGAATCTCTTCAAAATGCAAAATGCCATCTGCTGCAACGCGATCGCCCAAGGGCACCCCGACTTCACTAGCCACAGCGCCAATCCGCTCAGGCTGAATAATTGCCGGAATACATTGAGTCAGCAGGTTTTGCAGCAGGTTCAAATCAGCGATCGCTAACGCCATTTGAATCTGATCGCGCACACTAACTGCTCTAGTTTTCTCGTTAATCGGATGAAATAGCGGATTATTCGGCATTGCAGGAACCCTCCTACCAGCACTGGACAATCAACTGAAAACTTCTAGTTTGCCTAACTGGCTTGACCTATTGATCCATCCAACTATCATTCCAGAATTGGACGATATTACCCCAATTCCACTTAATTCTCTTAAGATTACTATTTGAAATAGCAACCCACTCGCCAACTTTAATCATTGCGGCAAGCCGCGATCGCATAAAAAGGATCACCACCCGGCATTCCTAGCCACTGCAACATCGCTGGCGCTTGCGATTGACGCGCAATCGCTTCTGGCTTGCTAAATCCCGGCACCGCTTCAAAATAGCCTTTTACTAGCGCAACTCGACTTGCTTCAGAACCCTCTCGCCACGCTGCGATCGCCTTTTGGTGGAACATCCGATTAGAGAAGCTAATAATCGCAATACCACCCGGTTTCAAAATCCGATGAATTTCAGAAAAGATACCTTCAGGATATTGAACATATTGCACTGAAACCGTATTCAGCACTGCATCAAAGGATTGATCCTCTAAAGGCAACTTAGGATTTTTGTTTAGATTTTGCACAAAGTAGTGATTTAATCGCTGATTGCGCGCTAACTCCTCACCATTGAGTCCATGCCCTTCCACATGGGCAAATTCCATGTCCGGCAAATGGGAAACCCAACTGCTCATCATGTCAAAGATTCGCGTGTTAGGCTTCAGCCGCTCTCGATATAAATCGGTCAGTTGTTGAATAAAACCGTCATCCACATGAGTCACGAATCGAGGCGATTCATAGAATTGAGCGTCGTCGGTATCGTCGAGTTTAGTGCGCTGATTGGGATTAAGCAAAACCATAGGACGAAGAAAGATTGCAGAACAACTATTAACTTATGTTAACAATTTCATACGGCGTAGGAACTTGAAGCCAAAAAATCAGCAAAAGTCTCTAATTTGGCTAGTTCCAATGCGTCTTCAGATTAAGGTGTTTAAGCTTGAAATGCCGACTTATAAGGGCGATCGCCCGATTCGCACATCAATAATTTTCTTGGCTGATGCTTGTATTATCTGACCCTTGCCAAGGAAGCCATACCGCATCACACTAGTGTTGAGAGAATGGCAGAGAGAGAGGTTATTTTGTGAATCGAGTACTAGCAATTATCTTGGGTGGCGGCGCAGGAACCCGTCTCTATCCACTCACTAAAAAACGGGCAAAACCAGCCGTGCCTCTGGCGGGTAAATATCGACTAATTGATATTCCAGTGAGCAACTGCATTAACTCCGAAATTTATAAGATCTACGTCCTAACCCAATTCAACTCAGCATCTCTCAACCGTCACCTATCTCGCTCCTACACATTTTCTGGCTTTAACGACGGGTTTGTCGAAGTCCTCGCCGCACAACAAACGCCTGACAACGCCAATTGGTTTCAAGGAACAGCAGATGCGGTTCGGCAATATCTGTCTCTCTTTGAAGAGTGTAATGTCGATCAGTTCTTGATTCTATCGGGCGACCATCTCTACCGAATGGACTACAGCAAGTTTGTGCAGCGTCACAAAGAAACCAACGCCGACATCACCATCTCAGTCGTGCCAATGGATCAGCGCCGTGCGTCTGACTTTGGTTTGATGAAAATTGATAGTGCTGGGCGCGTGGTTGATTTTAGCGAAAAGCCTAAGGGCGACGCGCTGACTGAAATGCGGGTAGACACAAGTGTTTTAGGACTCAACCCTGAAGATGCAAGGCAAAGTCCTTACATTGCTTCCATGGGAATTTATGTTTTCAAGAAAGAAATCTTAATTAAAGTCCTCAAAGAATCGTTAGAACGGACTGATTTTGGCAAAGAAGTGATTCCCGATGCGGCGAAGAAGCACAACGTTCAGGCGTACCTATTTGGCGGCTACTGGGAAGATATTGGAACGATTGAGTCGTTTTATGACGCGAACATGGCGCTGACTCAGCAACCCCGCCCCCCCTTCAGTTTCTACGACGAAAAGGCACCGATTTACACTCGCCCTCGCTATCTGCCGCCGACCAAACTGTTGGATTGCCATATCAAAGAATCGCTGATTGCCGAAGGCTGCATTTTGAAAGAATGCTCGATTAATCATTCGGTTGTGGGGGTGCGAACTCGGATTGAATCCGGTTGCCTGATTGAAGACACGATGATTATGGGCGCTGACTACTATCAACCTTTGGCAGAACGTCAATCTGGCACGGTAGTCTATTCCGCAGCAGATGTGCCTTTAGGAATTGGCAAAGACACGATTATTCGTCGCGCCATTATTGATAAGAATGCGCGGATCGGCTGCAATGTAAAAATTGTGAACAAAGACAATGTGCAGGAAGCCGAGCGAGAAAGTCTTGGGTTTTTCATTCGCAGCGGTATTGTGGTGGTGTTGAAAGGCGGCATCATTCCAGACGGGATGATTATTTAGGAAAAGGTAGAAAACTGTCCCTTTGGTGCCACGAAAACAGCTAGGACGCGCTACTTTGGAGAAGATAAGGTTGATCGCCTAGGAGAGTCGCGGTGTTGAGTCAAATGTGGGGCAAGGTCGGTAAACTGCTAGGTGGCTTGAGCTTAGTGAGTGGCGGCACGGTTTCTGTGGGAATTTTGCTAGGGATTGCGATCGCTCATCCAGGCGGCATTTTACTCACAGTGCTATTAACCTTGCTGGTGTTTTTTGGTCTAGCTCCAGCAGCAATTGGGATATTGCTTCTCTACAGCGGTTTCAAGGCAGAACATTACGCCATTCGCGATCGCTTCTTTCAAGTATTACGCCTCAGCCAAGGACGAATGACCGTGCTAGATTTTGCAGCAGCGGCTCGTTTAGAACCTCTGCTTGCCCGTCGCCATTTAGATAGTTGGGCAAAAGAATTTGATGCCAACTTTGATGTCAGCGATGAGGGCGATGTGTATTATGTTTTTCCGCTACAGCTAATCGCCCTTCCCGAAACTCGCTTTCAAGCCATTGGTCAGGTGGTGCGCGAAGTTCTGCGATCGCTATAGTTAAGTAATTATGTATTACTTGTAACCGCTCAACTGGAATGTTTAACCTCAGAGTGGTCTGTAAGGATGTAGCAAGAGACATCTTGAAGGATGTAATGCTTAAGCTAGGTGCAAATTTCCAGTTAAGGCGTAACTAAGAGTTTTTGGATGGTGCGCGATCGCTCCTCGCTATCAGTCTGGCAACATCGGCAATTTGGGGCGATCGCGGAACGGTATCAAGGTTGCTGCACTTCACAGTCAATTAGTCCTTTCGCTCCCTTTACGAACTTATCGTCAAAGGTATACAGGGCAGAGCATCTCTGGCTTTGTGCTAAATGAAACGCATCGGCAAAATCCAAGCCATTCTCATGCCACTGCAAAACTTGTGCTATCAGACTTCCATTCAGAAGTTGAACATTCGGCAAACCAAAGAGATTTCTGAATGCTTCGCAAATTTCGTCTGGCTTAAAGCGATAGGCAAAACGTAAGACCCATTCGGTTTCCAGGATTACTGTGTCTGGGATAAATATCTCTTGAAACTGGAACAATTGGAGACTTCGACTATGCTACTCTTCGTCATCCTGGGTAAGTAGGCGAACAACAACATTTGTGTCAACCGCGATCATGCCATTGCTCCAAGATGCCTTGGCGAATCGCGTCTTCTAATTCATCTAAATTCTTTGCTTTCCCTTGATATTGCAAGCAACCAGCAACCTCTGCCAGCGTTGTCTCTGGAAAAGGCTTTTTCGGTTTTAGCAGAATCCCGTCGCCAAGATTAATGGCAATCAGTTCTTGACCTGCTTCCCAGTGTTGGGCAGCACGCAAGGCTTTGGGAATGATCACTTGCCCATCACTACACAAACGGGTTATTTCCATTGGATTCAGTGAGCCAGCAGTAAGAAATATGTAAGAATTCTAGCATCAGCTTTTTGAACATGTTTACAGTACTTAAAAACGGCGATGAGTAAACCGTATTGAGAGTTTATATGGACATCAGAGGTTAATTGCATCGGCTCGACTACCGCATTATCGCGATCGCTCTTCGCTACCAGGCTGGCAACATCGGCAACTTGAGGAATATATTTATAGCTAGACGCTAAACCTTAAAATTGCAAAGTAGGCAATGAATACTAGGGATAATTCTCAAATGGATGACATTGAGCCAGCAGTTTTGCTATCTGTAACCGATCTACAGCGCCAGCGTAACGATTCACTTAAGCAGTTGTCGCCAGAGCGGTTACAGTTGCTTGCTGAGTTTGCGGCTCACTTGGCAAACGCTGAAAGCGAATCTGCAACCCAAGAACTTTTGGCGATTCCTGGACTGCTAGAGCGAGTTCAGCAAAATCAAGCAACTCCTAAAACCGATTACGTCGTCTGGAGAACTTTGCGCTCCGATGTATGAATTTCTTCTCCATTCTGATGCTGAACAGATATACTTCAACGCTGATCAAGCCTTACCAAAGAAGATTACCCGATTTTTTCAGCAACTAGAGCAAACTCCTCGATCGCACCCTAACGTTGATCCCTCAAAGCAGATTATGCCGGCTACTATCGCTATCGAATTGGGAACTACAGAGTCATTTACTCAGTAGACGATGAACTGGTGCAGGTATTTGTTGTAGCGATCGCTCATCGTAGCGAAGCCTATGAGCCATGAATGTGAGTGAGTCAGAATACTAAGTTGACCGCTCCTTACTATAAATCTAGCAATTCAATAACTTGAGGCGATCGATGAATGGCAGTTTACGAAACAATTTATGCGATCGTCCGACAAATTCCGGTTGGGCAAGTAGCAACCTATGGGCAAGTGGCGGATTTAGCCAATATGCCCGGAAAAGCACGACTGGTGGGCTATGCGCTATTTCGGGTTGCGCCGGATTCTGATATTCCCTGGCATCGAGTGATCAACGCAAAAGGCGAAATTTCGGAATCGCCAGAGCGCTTTGGATCTGATTATTTGCAGCGATCGCTCCTAGAAGCTGAAGGCGTTCAATTTACACCCCACGGCAAAATCAGCTTGCGTGACTATCGCTGGTTAGGGTAATTGATCTGCTAACCCTTTAAGTCTCACATTAAACCCAACTTTTCTAATGCAGCTTTGGCAGCATTCTTTTCAGCCTCTTGTTTTTTGTTTCCCACTCCGCGACCATAGGCTTTGCCGCTCACTTGGACTTCTGCCAAAAACTTTTTGTCGTGGTCAGGTCCCGACTCTGACAAAATCACATAGTGCGGATTGTCGCTGCCGTTTGCCAGCGCCCATTCTTGAAATTGGCTTTTGAAGTTGATGGTGGCTGATGCTGTTTGGCGATCGCACACCGACTCAAAAAATGGCTCGACATATTGCTGAACCCTGGCAACATCATTGCAATCTAGAAAGTAAGCACCAATCACCGCTTCAAACGCACTACTCAACAAATTGGGATTGGTGCGCCCGCCATCTTGGTCTGCGCCTTTACCCAACCGCATTTGACTGCCCAAATCGAGCGCGATCGCAAACTTGGCTAGCTGGGTTTGGTCTACTAGCTGCGATCTCAACGCCGTTAGCTTACCCTCTGGCTGGTCAGGGTAGCGCCAAAACAAAAAGTTTCCGCTCACAAAATTCAGCACCGCATCACCCAAAAACTCCAGCCGCTCGTTATCCTCCAGACCTGGATTTTCATTGACATGCGATCGATGCGTTAACGCCTGTTGCAGCAGGGAAGACTTTTGAAAAGACGGCAGTTGACTCAAACGCTCCATAAAATTGTCGGAATGAGTGAAAAGTATTCATTAGGAATTGCCGAAAAAAGCAACCCTGCATTACCGTAAATGATGTGAACAAATAAGAGGTAAACCCATGAACAAAATTCTACTAGCCAGTTCCTTTGTAGCATCCATACTGGCATCTCAGCTAGTAATGACTGTGGCACAAGCTGCTGATACGACGTACAAAGTGCGGCTGCGGGATGTTTCCACAGGCAACGCCAATCAGGCAAGTGTTTTCTCTTCGGGCGATCTCGATCGCGAAGAGTGGGTCGTGGTGACGGTCACCGACAAAAAGCAGTTAAAGGTGCGCCATTCCACCAGCGTTAAAAATAAGTTTTGGGGCACTCGTCAATGGTTTGATCATCCGGCGACAGCGATCCGGGTTTGCGAAACCGATGGGTTTGATAAGAAAAATTGCCAGACGGCAGACAGTGATGTGGTTGCGATGCCAGAAGGAAAGAAAATTCACGAGGTCGCGATCGATTTCAAATACTCTGAAGGTGGCAACCTCTACACGCGATCGATTCAGTTATCTCGTGATTTGAAACCAGAAGCAGCCGGGGAGTGAATGGCGGATGACGTTCGCGTAACGTCTATGTAGAAGATAGGAAGAGTGGTGAATTTCTTCAACCCTGAAACCCGAAACCCAAAATCTGAACGCTAAATTCCTATCTTCATCAAAACTTTAAATTCATCCAAGTGGGTGAAGGGCGGCTACACAGTTAGAGGGAGTCGAAAAGGCTTGGTTTCAGCGAACCTAGAAGGATAAGTGATTGCCCCTCTAGTTTAGAGTTTTGACCATGATGATCGTGAATGTTGCCCCTTTTACTGCCGTATCGATTGGACAAGTTATTAAGCGAATTCTTGGCACTGGTAAAATTACGCACGATGACGAAGTGTTTTTTCAAAAGGCAATGCGCTCTGAAACCTCTTTAAACAACGAAGAAATGGAGCAGGTGACAAAGGTCTATCGTCGTCTACAAATGGGACTAATCAAAGTGGTTGATTAGGGCGGCTAGCCAACGATAATTTGCCACATGCCAGCCGCGATCGCCCCTGTTGCTAAATGTTGTGGCAGCAATGTCCAAAAAGACTGCCGAGCAATTTTTTGGGTCAGGATCACACTTAACAAAAACGCTGCAAGTAATGCCACGGACTGCAAGAATGCAATCACGGCTGGATGGGCGACGAAAATAGGCAGGTTTGCTGTTCCCAAGCCAAACGTGGCAAAGGTCACAGGAAGCACTCGTCCCGCTTCTGTTAGCCCTAGCTGCAAGTAGTGAGCGATATTTGCTCCCAAAACAAAGGGCAGGTAGCCATAGGCAAGCTCCAAAAAAGGGCGTGGTTTGATGGTGCGATTTGCGAGACGCATTAGTTGATGTGCGGCTAGGGCGATCGCTCCAGGGATCAGCAACACCACTACAGACGCAACAGTATGCCAGCCAAAATGATCAAGATGCAGCGATCGCCCCAAGATCGCTTCAATTTCTGGCAACCTGTGTAACAACACTGCGCCAAACAAGAGAAACAGCAGGCAAACTTCGGCGTAAGCTGGTGTGTGAGTCGTCCATAGCTCAATGCCCGGTGGACGCAGATTTAACTCCACTGAGCGATGGGGGCAAGCTTTGAGGCAAGTCATGCACAGCACACAATTTCGGTTATCTTCAAGCTGAGCCGGATGGGAATATAGTGGACAGCCGTTTGTTTCTTGCCCCTCGCCCTTCTCAGATCCACCTTTGTAGCATTGGTACGTAGTGCAACTGGCGGAACAAATACCTTGCTGCGCCCGCAGCTCCGTCATAGATAGCTTGGCAAATAATCCATTCATGCCCCCAATTGGGCACAAATAGCGACACCAAAAACGCCGCTCAAACAGCAGGGAAAAGGTGACCGCGCCTGCCGTAATCAACAGCAACAGGCACCCAGACAGATAGGCTGTATTTTCCAGATCCCACAATTCTTCCCACAGCAAAATCAAGGTGAACATGCCAAACATAAACCAGCCACCCCACCGTTCTGCTTCTTGACGTGACCAAGGCAAGAGTTTGCGAGGATACAGCCACAGAGACAGCTTTTGCGCCACTTCGCCGTAAATCATGAACGGGCAAACCGAACACCACAAGCGACCTACAAAAGGGAAAGCAACCAAAATACCCAGCCACCACCATGCCCAAAAGAAATTGAGTGCAATGTTTTGGTCGCGGCTTTGAGGACCCACCATCAGCACCGCCACGACGATCGCAAACGCGCCAAAGGTAAAGCCATAGTTGAGGCGATCGGGATACCAAGGACTCCGCAAAAATTGCCGCAGTTGGGGCGACCCGTTTAGCAGGTTAAGGCGAAATCGCTTGTTTTTCGGACTGGTTGCCCAAAAAACTTCTTCGGTGAGTTCATTGCTGCCGTTGAGTTGAATCACCGCGCGTTCCACCATAGCTTGCAGTTCTGCCAAATTGCCCGGAAAGTCGTAGCCTTGGAGTCGGCGAATCGCTTCAGGAGTTAGGGTGGGCTTAGAAACGCTCCTCGCTCGACACAATAAGCTGAGGTAATACTCCACTTGAGCAATGATGTCAGCTTTTCGCACTCGCAGCGGTGAAAGCTTAATCACATGTCCCACCAAGCCTTTGCGCTTCAGTGTCGGCAATACCCGCTCTGAGGTCATCAGGATTCTGGCTTCACAATGGCGCGGTACAGGTGGAGCTTCCCCTTCGCGGGCAACGGGGCTGTATTCTCCCGTCTCTAGCAGGGTGACCAGTTTTTTTTGCAGATCCAGGTTCAAGTCTTGCAAATTGTTGAGCATGAGGGAGCCGTTGCCCAGCCATTCCAACAGTCCAGGTTTGCCGCCGACTCGCCCAAATAGGTCTGCGCCGTTGGCTTGTAGAATATCGCAGTTGATTTTAACTAAGGGTTCATGGCGATCGCTCGACCCAAAGTGGATCAGTGCCGCAGTATTATCTTTTTCTAAACCTGGTTCCCCAAAAATTAGCACCGACGCACGATTCGTTCCACGATCCCCAAGGGAATCGCCCGATGCCTTGCGAATTTCCTGCCGATGGCGCACCGCATAGCGACTGGTGCCGACAATGCCTCGTTTCACTTTTGGGATGAGATAGGGACGCAGAGCCGCTTGGCGTTCTCGTTCGTAGATTAGCTGGGTTGAAACTTGGTCAAGCGCGATCGCGAACTGCCGAGAAAACGTTTGAGAAATTTCAGGATACTGCTCTACCAGTTGTAGGAACTCTAGCCGAGGAATTTTCCATAGCACACACTCCGACAACGTGGTCACGGTTTGCTCTGCTGGCTGATCTAACAGCAATTCCTTCAAAGGAAACACAGAGCCAGGTAACAGGCTAACAATATTGGCAACTGCGGTTTGACGAGTGCAAGAACTCTCCAATCGCCCCGATCTCAGAATATAAAAGTCTGTGGGAGGAGAATCTTCCAAAATCAGACGGCAGTTTCTCTGCACGGTTTCTACTTGAACCGTCGCCGCGATCGCGCCTAGCACAACCTCTGATAAAGACTCAAATAAAGTATGTTCCCGCAGCCAACTGACCTGTTCCCCTGTCATCCATCTACCTACTGATTAAAAAATAAAAACCCCCCACTATTTTCTAACCTTGATAATAGAAAAATCAAGAATCAGAGTAGCGAGAGGTTTGTCTCAAGTCTTCAACAAGCCACTAAGCGATCGCCCAAGAGCAATCAAACTAAGGCTTAAGGAGCATAAACAGCGCGACCGTTTGCATTTAGCACGATTGCGCCTGCATCTCCATTGATGACGAAGGGAACGGCATCCTTGCCAACCACACGAACGAGCTTAGGACGAGCATACATAGCTTTACGAATTGCTTCGCCCCAAACCTTGATATCGCTACCAATGCCATTTGCGTCGGTAATAGGAGTATCAGAAGTAATGGTGTCGTTTTTGACAATCTGAACATCGATTGGCAAACTGAAAGCCCCAGGATGAACAGGGGGAGTAGGCAATGTGTGGGAAGTAGTACCCACGAAAGTTTCTCTAGGCAAAACGCGTGTCACTGCTTTTGGAACTGCAACAGCGGGCAAAGCAACACTTGCAATCAGTCCAGCGGTGCCCAATACAGACAAAATTCGCATATTCATGTTGAATCAACTCCTCTCAAAAATCTTAATTACAATCGAAAAATAGACAAATTGTCTAGTTTTTGCTTAATCGCTCTCTTATTTCTACACTGTTTTTCGTTTATGGGCTAGACCCTCTTGCTATAAACCTAATAAATCATGCTGAAAAGTCCTACCAATTAACCTGTGCCCGTTCATGAAGAATTCGTCCATACACTGCGTCTGTTTGCTGCGCTAGCTTATCCCAAGCAAATCGACGATCCAAATCTTCATAGGCGTTTTTGGTTAGCCATTGACCATACTCTGGGTTTCGTAAGACTTCTAAGATTCCCCATGCCAAGGATTGGGGATCGTTGGTGTAAGTCACTAGCCCCGTTTTGCCATGACGAACAATTTCTGGAAATCCGCCCGTATCTGACACGACTACTGGCACACGAGCGGCAAAGTTTTCTAATACGACAATGCCAAAGGGTTCATACAAACTAGGAAAAACAGCACAATCTGCAACCATGCGAAATTTGTTTAAGTCTTCGTCAGACATGAATCCTGTGAAGTAGCATTGATGCCAAATACCACTATCTGCGGCTTGACGCTTTAAATCGTCTACCTTACCGCTGCCGATCAAAACAAATTTCACACGATCGCCCAATACTCGGTTCACAATAGGAACGGCGTTTAACAAGACGGAAACCCCCTTTTCATAGGTCATCCGCCCAACGTAATACACAATTTTTTCGTGATCTCCTGCAAATAAACGACGAAATTCTTGAACATCAAAAGGCTGGGTATGGCGCTTACTTTCTAAGTGGATGCCATTGTATACCACATCAATTTTGTCCCAAGGAACGCCTAGCGCTCGTTCTACTTCCAATCTCATGTAGTTGGTGCAGACAATTACTCGCCATGCTTCATGGGCAAGATCGGCTTCTTTGCGGTTGATGTAACGCTGTTGCTCTGAATGAATCCCATTGCAGCGACCATATTCTGTGGCGTGAATGGTGGCAACAAGCGGCAACTTGAAGGCTCGTTTAAGCGCGATCGCGGCATCTCCCACCAGCCAATCATGGGCATGAATTAGGTCGAACGAACCTTCTTCTAGCAGCAGCTTGCCGCCATGTTGCCCCATGCTCTGATTCATATTGGCAACCCAGTGAAAAAAGTCGTGGCTAGAAGCCACAGCAACCCGATGGATGTGAATACCATCCACAATCTCATATCGGGGAGCCTGACCAAACTCAATCGTGATCAGGTGGACTTCGTGACCCCGCTTTACGACCTCTGGGTAAAGCTCTGCCACGTGTCGAGCAATTCCCCCCACAATCCGAGGCGGAAATTCCCAGGCGAGTATTAGAACCTTCATCACGACCTATCTGGACATTGGACTTATCTTACTCAAATTTTCCTATCCGATTCATTCCCTTTATGGTTTAGTCACATTCAAGAAAAGCGATGATCGATTTACTGTTACTGAAGATTACGAAATTCATTAAGCCCCTTGCTTAGTATTGCTCTGTCGGCGATCGCTCCCTTTAGAATAAGAAGTGCATTCTTAGTCCTTCGTTGATCCCCATGACTCATTCCACCGATGTAAAAACTCTGGCAAGCTTGATGGCAGCCGACTTTAGCAATCAGGCACAGGCATTTGAAAATCCTCCCTTTTTTGCCCATATTCGGGTTTGTATCCGTCCTCTCCCTTTAGAGATACTCTCTGGAGTGAGTTTGTTTTTAGAACAAGCCTACGACTATGCCCTGAACCAGCCCTATCGACTCCGCATTTTGAAACTGATCGCCCAAGCAGATCACATCGAAATTGAACACTATACTCTGAGAGACGGGCAAGATTTTTTTGGCGCATCCCGCGACCTACAACGGCTGCAAACTCTCCCGGCTGAACGGTTAGAGATGATGCCGGGATGTAATATGCGGGTGGAATGGACGGGACATAGCTTTAAGGGGCAAGTTCAACCTGGCAAAGCCTGCATTGTCATCCGGGATGGAAAAACGACTTATCTAGATAACGAGTTTGAAATTGACAGTGAAAAATTTATTAGCCACGATCGCGGGCTTGATCCCGAAACGGATGAACATGTGTGGGGATCAGTAGCAGGTCCGTTTGAGTTTGTGCGGCGGGCAAGTTTTGCGGATGAAGTAAAAGGATAGTCATGGATGATTTGCTGCTGCGCCAGTGTCGCTTATTACAAGCGGATGGAACGATTACAGAGGTTGATATCGCGATTCAAAATGGCGTGATTGTGGCGATCGCGCCTGAACTTCCTACCGACGCAAAACTTGTTTTGGAGATTCAACATCAACTCGTCAGTCCACCGTTTGTAGAATCTCATATTCACTTAGATTCTGCGCTCACCGTGGGTCAACCCCAATGGAATCAAAGCGGCACCTTGTTTGAAGGCATCGAAATTTGGCGAGAGCGCAAACAAACCCTCTCACTGGAAGATGTCAAAACTCGCGCGATCGCCACCCTAAAGCAGCAGGCAATTCAAGGCGTATTATTTGTTCGCAGCCATGCCGATGTCAGTGAACCCAACCTAACCGCCCTGCAAGCCCTTTTGGAAGTGCGAGAAGAAGTGAAAGATTGGATGACGCTGCAAGTCGTGGCGTTTCCCCAAGATGGCATCTACGGCAATCCTCAA
Source organism: Synechococcales cyanobacterium PMM_0083 (assembly GCA_949127665.1). Taxonomy (GTDB): domain Bacteria; phylum Cyanobacteriota; class Cyanobacteriia; order Leptolyngbyales; family Leptolyngbyaceae; genus ULC077BIN1. The sequence continues at coordinate 9,109 of CASBQE010000177.1, read as the reverse complement.
AATGATCGCCTGATGGAGCAAGCGATGGAAATGGGTGCCGATGTGGTGGGCGGGATTCCCCATTACGAACTGACCCGCGAAGATGGAGTTAAGTCCGTTCATCGCATTTTTGAACTGGCGCAACGGTATGATCGCCTGATTGATATTCACTGCGATGAAATTGACGACGAGCAATCCCGATTTTTAGAAGTGGTCGCCGCCTCTGCCCTTCGCAGCGAGATGGGATCACGAGTCACTGCCAGCCACACCACCGCTTTTGGGTCTTATAACAATGCTTATGCCTTTAAGCTACTAGGCTTTTTGCGCCGCACCCCAATTAATTTCATCGCCAATCCGTTGATTAATATCACCCTGCAAGGACGCGCCGATACCTACCCTAAGCGCCGGGGTGTCACCCGTGTTAAAGAACTGTGGCAGCAGGGAACCAACGTGAGCTTTGGGCATGACTGCATTCAAGATCCCTGGTATCCCTTGGGCACAGGCAATATGCTGGAAGTTGCTTCTATGGGGCTACATATCTGCCAAATGACGGGCAAGACTGAAATTGATGCTTGCTACAACATGGTGACCTGGAATGGAGCAACCACGCTCAACCTCCAAGATGACTATGGAATTGAAGTGGGCAAACCCGCCAACCTGATCGTGCTGGATGCTTGCGATCGCTATGATGCTATCCGCCAGCGCGCGATCGTCCAATACGTCATCTCTCAGGGCAAGCTGCTAGCCCATACTGAACTTGCGCGCACTGTCTGGCACAGAGCCGTTTGATGTCTCAGTAGATCACGGTATTTAACCATAACGAGTGACTGCATAACTGTCTAGCACTGCATCCACACTAATAATTGGAATCTTTTCTGTAAGCGCTTGGGCAATCAAAAGCTGATCGAAGGGATCTTTGTGATGGAATTGCAGAGTCCCGATCGCGGCTGTATGAGCAACTTTAATCTAGTATGGGTAGATTCCCCGCCGCTCTGCGGCGAGGCTTTGAGGCTTGCAATCCGAATTATTCCCTTTTTGGATATCGCAATTGCGAACCTTTACCGCATTTGTTTCTTGCGCTCGGCTTTTTCGTCGCGGGTGCTACTGGCGGCAATTTCGGCATCCAGCAGAGTGCGTCCAGTAGCAGCCAAGTAGACATCATCCAGGCTGGGGCGTGATTGAGCAATGCCAAAGGTGGGCAGTCCAGCTTGTTGAAGGGCTTGCTGCACAGCCAAGAGAGCATCGCTTTGAGGCGTGACTACCAGATTAAGGGAGTTGCTTTGCGCCGTGTTGATGATTACCTCCTGAACCGATGGCAGTGATTCCAGTAATAATTTTGTGGTTTCGGCTTCGGCTTGAGGGGTAAACTCGCGAATGCGGAGAGTAATGCGATCGCCGCCCACCTGATCTTTGAGTGCCGATGGTGTGCCACAGGCAATCACTACGCCTTTATCAATAATTGCCACCCGATCCGCCAGCATATCGATCTCTTCTAGATAATGGCTGGTGATCAAAACAGTCGTGCCCTCCTCGCGAATCTTTCGCAAAAAATCCCACACCACTAAACGACTTTCAATATCCAAGCCAACAGTCGGTTCATCCAGCACCAGCACATCGGGCTGATGCAGCAGACCTGCCGCTAAATCGAGCCGCTTTTTGATGCCGCCCGAATAAGTGCCGCTTTTTTTATTCGCGTAGTCTTGCAGACCTAAGCGATCGATCGCCCATTCAACGCGATCGCTCAAAATAGCACGAGGCAGATGATACAACGCTGCTTGCAGTTGCAGGAGTTCTCGCCCGGTCAACACTTTGTCGATCGCGACCTCTTGGGCAACATATCCTAGCTTTTGTCTCGCCAGTTTAGGATGGTCTAAAGCTGAAATCCCAGACACTTCCACTCTGCCAGCATCCGGTTCTGCCAGCGTACATAAACACCGCAAAACAGTGGTCTTACCAGCGCCATTAGGACCCAGCAACCCGAAAATTTCTCCTGGCTCAATCTGCAACGAGACATCTTTAACTGCCTCTACTGCGCCGTATTTCTTCTGTAGCTTTTCAATTAGGACAGCAGGAGCCATGACACGACCCTCGATTTGATACAAATCTCAATCTCTATTTTAATGGGGAAAGATCAATCTGAGGTCGAGATCCCTTGAAACAATTGTTTTAGTCCGCACAGAATGTCATACAAGTGATCTCGAAGTTCGCCTATTCAAACCCGATCGCAAAGCCTTCTTGAGCAAAGTGTTTATCGTGAGTTAGAACTTCGGTTAGTTTGAATTGACGCATTGTGTTCATGGAGATGCAATCTGTCAGGCTGTACCCGTTGTCGGGTCGTTGTTCATACAATTCTAAACCTGCCAGAAACGAGGGGTAACTTTGTTCCACAACGCGAATGGTTGGATCACTCAAAATTGCTCGAACCAGCACAGTTGCTTGAAATCGGAGATTACGGGGAGCTTTTGCATAAAACGCTAAAACTTCGGTTAAGACCTCATCCGTCGTCACCATACTGATGTTTATAGTGGATTCGGCAAACTGAAGCACGCGATCGCCCCAATCGTCATCTGGATTAATCGGGGCAATCCAGTAGAACGCATCAGCAAAAACAGTTCTCATGGTTCGGCTTTGGGTGTGCCATAGATGTAGTGATCATGATTCACCGCTCCATCCTTGAAAGACCAGCGCCGATCTTCGTCGGTCAACGCTTGCCGAATCTCTTTGGCAACCTGCCAAATTGGTCTATGAGTTGGCGTTTGGGGCGATTTGACGCGCAATTTATTAATCAACGTTTCCCAGGCTGTTTTGAGATTGAAGCCACTACCCAGTTCTAACTCCCCTTCGTAATCCACTAGAAATGGGACGATAGGCAGTATGATTTTTAACTTATGCTTGGCATCTAATTGAGGTGCTTTTAAGACTTCTACCACCTCAGCATATTGAGGCGGCAAGGTAGGAATCTGCTCCTCTAGCACTGCCCATAGTTGTTCCATCTCATGCGGTGAGCCGCGATCGCTGTCCAAAGCATCCAACAATTCTTGGGTTGCGAGTAACTGGTTATGGTCAAGTTGGTCTGCGATCGCCCCAATCATTGCTTGCTGGGTTGCGTCGTAATGATCGAGCAATGTTTGCCGAGTTTGAGTTAACTCACTCAGAATGATCGCTTGTCCACCCATCAACGCTTTGACATTGGTAGCGATCTGGTTCAACTGATCTTCAGTCGTTTGCCTTTCTTTCTCAAAATTCTGCCTCTCCGTCGAAAGTTTGGTAGCTAGCTGCTCTCGCAATTCATTCGATTCGTGCTGGTATTGTTGAGCAGACATTCGGAGTTGCTCAACTTCCTGCTGATAGCGGGCTACCTGCTTTGGATCATCTATTAAACGAAGCTTATCTTCATATTGCTTAAGCAGTTTCAAGTCCTGCGTCACATGATCTTCCAAGTCGTGCAGCCGTTGATGGAATGAGGCTGAAAGCACAGGTTGAATCCTTCAGGCATAAACGATTTTGATTCTACTTTAGCCGTCAGACAAAAATATTGAAATGTCAAACCTCGCCTCAAGGAGTTGCGCTCGTAATAATGAGTTGCCAAGCTCAACACCTTGAAATCAGCCAATGCGTAAAAAAATCGGAACTAACACGCGATCCCGACTATTTACTGAGAAATCAAGCTTTCAGGCTTAGATCAAGGCAACACACTCACCAAGCTTTGCAAGTTTTCACCCAAGATAGCCGTCAGTTGATGGGTCACGGGCAAGCTGTCAAGTGCCATGCCTGCACAGAGTAGCATCAAGTAAAAGATGGAATATTTGAACACCGATCGCGCCACTTGTAGATCAGATGGAGCCTGCATCAATTGCCATGCCTTTTTCACGAAGATGCCGCCTAGCAGCAGGGCGATCGCGGCATACACAGCCCCCATCACATGCAGCGGATAAACCAGCAGCAATGTGACGGGAATCAGCGCCAGAGTGTAGTAAAAGATTTGACGAGCCGTGACTTCGTTGCCTTCGACCACTGGCAGCATGGGCACACCGACCTTGGCATAATCATCGCGAATTAGCACCGCCAGCGCCCAAAAGTGAGGTGGAGTCCAGAAAAAGATGATGGCAAACAGAACCCAAGCTGCCCAGCTTAGATCACCGGTGACGGCTGCCCACCCAACGAGGGGCGGAATCGCTCCAGCCGCGCCACCAATCACAATATTCCAGGTGCTATGACGCTTCAGCCAGTGGGTATAGATCAGCACGTAAAAGACAATCCCCGACATCGCTAGACAGGCAGCTAAGAGATTGGCAAAGACGGTTAGCAGGGTAAACGAGGTTACGGCGAGGGCGATCGCAAATATCAGCGCATGAAGTGGCTGCACTCGACCTGATGGTAACGGACGATGGCGAGTGCGCTCCATGATGTAATCGATGTCGCGATCGTAGAGGCAGTTGACGGTATTCGCTGCTCCAGACGCAAAAGCACCGCTCACTATCGTTACCAACAGCAACACTGGATCAACCTGTCCCTCTGCGGCGATCCACATGCCGCCTGCGGTGGTAATCAGCAGCAATAGGATAATCCGAGGCTTCGTCAACTGGTAGTAGCTTTGGATAATTTGAATCAGATTGTCGTGGTGGCGAGTCGTTGTAGAGAGAGTTTCTTGCATTTTCGAGTGTTCCTCACAAAATGATTCACCGATGCCAGGGTTTGATTCAATGCATCGGTGATGCAGGTGGGTAAGCATTAATGTATCAGCGCGGATGATAAAGCAGAACTGCTGCTATCGATTAGGTAGGACTTAAGCAGGTTGTTGATCGCCTGGAGCGGCGATCGCCTCATTTAAGGAGGCAAATTCAATCGGTATGTCCACCGCAGGGTCAGCAACATCCCGAAATGCGAACACGGCAAAGGTAACCAGCACTCCTAACAGTAATGCGCCAATTGCTTGATGGGCAATAGTCAAGGGTTCCACCTGTAACCGTAGCTTGAAGGTGGCAATTCCCAAAGCAATTTGCAGCACTAACAAACTTCCTGCGGAATTCGCTAAGCGTCTCAAACTAGGGTGTAGTGCGGGAGTGCGCCATGCCCCAATGATTAAAGTTAGAGTAGCCAGCGTCGCGGGAAAGACTCCACCGATGTGGCTATTCATCACGGTGCATAAAGCAGAATCGCTCAAGCATTGATGGAATGCCCACCGAGAGCCAACCAATGCCCCCAAAATGCTTTGTACGTAGACGCAAAGTGCCGCGATCACCGCCACCCAAGGCAGCTTTCCCGCAGTTCCGGTTCCTTGATAAGGCTGAAGTGCCACTCCCATCGACAAAAGGGTGATAAAAAACAGCAGCGCAGTACCCAAGTGGGCGGTCACAATATCAAACCGTAATAGTTCAGTGACAGTAAACGCCCCCAGAATGCCTTGAAAGACCACCAAAAACAGCGCCAGCAATGATATCCAAGGTGTCCACTTAGGCAAGTTCCGGCGATACCACCAGCAAAGACCGACCAGCGCGATCGCAAAAAGCCCCATTGAAGAAGCCGTAAGTCGATGAAACCATTCCAAAAAAACCTGGAGGTTCATCTGCTTCTGAGGCACCAGCACGCCATAGCAAAGAGGCCAATCAGGACATGCCAGTCCTGCATTCATCACACGGGTCGCACTTCCCAGTGCCATCAAAAACAGCGTTTCACCTGCCATTCCTAGCACAAGCCGAGCAATCCATTCGCGAGGGCGAGAAGGTTTGTCACCTGATTGCGGGTGGAAGGTAATGTCAACCATGAGCTTTCAACCTCATCTCCAAAAAAAACACGCTTCTTGAATTAATTCTGAGCAATTGCTCATCTCACAATCAGACAGCTATCCTCAATCAGGTAAGCTTCTTCACACCATATGATGTAGTAAGTTTGTTTAACTTAACGCACAAGCCTTAGCAATTTCTTCCGATTAATCTTAGTTTTTCTAAAAACTACTTGAAGGATGGGTGTTCAAAAACACATTTCTACTCGTTATCGAGCAATTCATTTCCACAAAATAGGCAAAACTCGTAATTTTAAGAGAAGCTTGTATCTACACCAAAATCAGAATCAGAAGATAGAAAATTCTTAACGATAAATTTACGTTCTGGTTTGATCTGCACAAAAGCTACAAAGTCGCTAAGTTGTATACATGCGCGTTGATCCAAGTTGATTTTTGTGAAAAATCACCCTACTGGTAATGCCGTACACGGATTCTCTTGAGGCGTGGTTTACTCTGGTAGAGAGTTGAGGAGTTTTAATTCAATTGGTGGTGCATTCCAGTCTATTGATAGATAATTTAGTGTTGTAGACGCTGCATTTTTACTTAGCTTTTTTTGCAAAAGACTTTTCAAATTAAAAAATCATTCGTTTTTAGTTGCCTGTTGAAAGGGAGAGATTTGTGAATATTCCAGGTTCAATTACGACATTATTGGTCGGTATTGCGTTGACGATTGTTAGTCTCTGGTACGGGCAAAACCATGGCTTAATGCCTGTGGCGGCATCTACGGATGCGCCTCTGGTGGATGGGCTATTCGACATCATGATGACGATTGGAACCGGGTTGTTTTTGCTGGTTCAGGGAGCGATCGTCTATTCTTTCTTCAAATTTCGTCGTAAACCCGGCGATGATACTGATGGACCTTACATTGAAGGCAATATTCCCCTAGAAATTCTGTGGACTTCGATTCCGGCGGTGATTGTGCTAGGAATTGCGGTCTATAGCTTTGATATCTACAACTCTATGGGTGGATTAGACCCGATGGATCATTCCGTTGCCCATCACAGCCAGCCCTCTGATGAAATGGCAAAAATGCCGGGAGCCGCGATCGCTGGAACACTAACTAACGTTGCCACTGCTGCTGTTTCAGCCGCTTTATCACCCACAGCAACCCCAGAATCTCTGCCTGTGGCAAATTTCGCTCCGGCTGAAATGACGGTTCAAGCGGCTGGACTGCAATATGCTTGGATTTTCACCTATCCCGATAGCGGAGTAATCGCAGGTGAACTGCACGTTCCCGTGGGCACTCGAATCAATCTAGCGATTTCTGCCAACGACGTACTTCATGCCTTTTGGGTGCCAGAGTATCGGGTTAAGCAGGACGCGATCCCCGGCACACCCACACAGCTCTCCTTTACGCCGTCTCTCGTTGGAGAGTATCCAGTCATCTGTGCAGAGTTGTGTGGTCCCTACCATGGCGCGATGAAAACTAAAGTGATTGCTGAAACTCCGGCAGATTTTAATGCCTGGATCGCGAGTCAACTGGTTGCTAGTGCGGCAGGATTGGATGGCGCGATCGCTCTCACCGCAGCCGATAAACCAGTCGATCAGTTTCTTGCACCTTTTGTTGATCCACTTGGCGTGGATGCTGCCACTCTTCAGCAGCTTCATTCAGCCCATCACCCTTCTGCCAGCTAGCCATTTATTGATTTGTTAAAGCCCTATGACTCAACTACTCCAAGACGAAGCGGCAAAAACCCCACAAGCCCCCCCCATTCAGCAAAAAAAGCGCGAATGGCTGAAATACTTTAGCTTCAGCACTGACCACAAAGTCATTGGCATTCAATACCTTGTCACCTCGTTCTTTTTCTATTTTGTGGGTGGTTTTTTAGCCACGCTGATTCGTACCGAACTCGCAACCCCTGAAGTCGATTTTGTCAGCCGAGAAACCTATAACGGCTTATTCACGGTTCACGCCACGGTGATGATTTTTCTGTGGATTGTGCCTGCGGCAACCGGAGCCTTTGGCAACTACCTGATTCCGCTGCTCGTCGGCGCACGGGATATGGCGTTCCCCAAACTAAACGCCGTTGCTTTTTGGATGATTCCACCGGGCGGGATTCTGCTGTTGAGCAGCTTCTTTGTTGGCGCTCCGGGTGCTGGGTGGACCTCCTACCCGCCGCTAAGCCTGGTTTATAACAAGCCGGGAGAAATGATTTGGATTTTGAGCCTGCTGATTTTAGGCACGTCTTCCATTTTGGGTGCGGTCAATTTTCTGGTTACGATCCTAAAAATGCGTGCGCCCGGCATGACCCTAAACAAAATGCCCTTGTTTTGTTGGGCAATGTTGGCGACCTCGGCGCTGATCCTGATTTCCACTCCAGTCCTGGCAGGGGCGCTAATTCTGCTGTCGTTTGATTTGGTCGTGGGCACTGCGTTTTTCAACCCCACAGGCGGTGGCAATCCAGTGGTCTACCAGCATATGTTCTGGTTTTACTCCCACCCGGCGGTCTACATCATGGTGCTGCCGGTGTTTGGGTTGATCTCAGAGATTTTACCCGTTCACTCTCGTAAGCCGATTTTTGGATATAAGGCGATCGCTTACTCCAGTTTTGCCATCAGTTTCTTGGGCTTGATCGTCTGGGCACACCATATGTTTACCAGCGGCACTCCTCCCTGGCTGCGGATGTTTTTCATGATCAACACCATGATCATCGCCGTTCCTACGGGCATCAAAGTTTTTGGATGGTTGGCAACCATTTGGGGCGGCAAACTCAGGCTGAATAGCGCCATGCTGTTTGCCATGGGCTTCCTCTCCATGTTTGTGATTGGTGGCATCAGCGGAGTCATGTTAGCTGCTGTGCCCTTTGACATTCATGTCCACGACACCTACTTTGTCGTTGCCCATCTGCACTACGTCTTATTTGGCGGCAGCGTGTTTGGTATTTATGCTGGAACCTACCACTGGTTTCCTAAAATGACGGGGCGCATGGTCAACGAAACCCTGGGTAGAATTCACTTTGCTACGACGCTGATTGGCTTCAACTTAGCGTTTTTGCCCATGCACAAACTCGGTCTGGAAGGCATGAACCGTCGGATTGCAGAATACGATCCTAAGTTCACGGCGCTCAATTTGATTTGCACCATTGGCACTTACATCTTGGCAGTCTCAACTTTCCCATTCATTGTCAACGTCGTCTGGAGCGTATTCAAAGGAGCAAAAGCACCCAGCAATCCTTGGGGCGGTTTAACTTTTGAATGGCAAACCACTTCCCCACCGCCTGTCGAAAACTTTGAGATTGATCCAGTGCTTGAGATCGGTCCTTATGAATATGGGACGGAAGAGGCGGTAAAAATTATTAAAGCGGGACCATTTCTAGCACTAGAAGCGGCAGCGGCACAAGGATAAGG
>CASBQE010000176.1 GCA_949127665.1 Synechococcales cyanobacterium PMM_0083 | reverse complement strand
GATCGCCCACCCGTTCACAACTCTGGATCATGCCAGATGATTTGATTTTAGAAGTGGAGGGGGTTGGAGCGGTACCGCCTCGAATTATTCAGCAGGTTGCCTACTGGGCAAGACAATTGGAAGCTTATTACCAGGGTATTCCTCAAGATATAGAGTGGAGCTTTGATGGGCAAACTCTCTGGCTATTACAAACTCGTCCGATTACAACCCTGTTGCCTATTTGGACCCGGAAGATAGCCGCAGAAGTGATTCCAGGGTTGATTTGTCCTCTCACCTGGTCAATTAATCGCCCGCTGACCTGTGGCGTTTGGGGTGATTTGTTTACCCTGGTTTTGGGCAACCGATCGTATGGCTTGAATTTTGATGAGACGGCGACATTACATTATTCTCGTGCTTATTTCAATGCATCTCTACTAGGGCAAATTTTCCGGCAAATGGGGCTACCACCGGAAAGCTTGGAGTTTCTAACGAAAGGTGCCAAATTTAGCAAGCCGCCGTTGGTTTCCACGCTCAGAAATTCGATTGGACTGATGCGATTGTTAGGGCGTGAATTGAGTTTGGTGAAAGATTTTTCCCAGTGCGATCGCTTGCAAATAACTCCTGCTTTAATTGAATTCGCTCAGCAGCCTGCTGAAAACTTAACCGAGGTTGAGTTGTTAAACCGAATTGACTCTACTCTAGAGTTGCTGAAATCAGCGACGTACTACAGCATTTTGGCTCCGCTCAGTGCTGCGTTACGCAAGGCATTATTCAAAGTAGATGATGCCAGTTTAAACAACAGTGCGACTCCAGAAATTGCAGCCCTGCGATCGCTGCAAGCATTGGCTGATTCTGCTCGATCAATCTTGCCACCGCTAGCCGAGGCTGCGCCCTGTTCCGCTACAGAATTGTTTGAAGCGCTGAATGCAACGCCGGATGGACAAATAATTCTTGCGAAATTTGACCAGTTGCTAGAACAATATGGCTACCTGAGTGAAGTGGGCACAGATATTGCAGTGCCTACTTGGAAGGAATCACCTACCCCTATCCGTGAATTGTTTGCTCAATTTTGTAGTGTTCCAACCTCTGCACCCCCGGCACCTACTCAGCTTCAAGGGTTCGCGCACACGGTTCAGAGCCGGATGAATATCAAAGGTCGAGTCACTGAAATTTATAGTCGGTTGCTGGCTGAACTACGCTGGAGCTTTGTAGCTTTGGAGCAGCAATGGCTCAACAGTGAACGGTTATTGCAACCGGGCGACATTTTTTATCTAGAAATTCAAGAGATACGGCAATTGATTGAACCCAAACAGCCGATGCTGGAGGTGAATATAAATGATTTAATTGCTCATCGCCGATCGCAATTAGAGCGCGATCGCGCGTTGCCATCTGTTCCTTTTTTGGTTTACGGCAATGCGCCTCCCGTGCCAACGCTCAGCAAAAGATCAACCGTTCGGCAACTTCATGGAATTGGCGCTAGCGCTGGAATCGTCGAGGGCCGGGTGAAAATCGTGATGACTTTAGAGGCAGTTTCCGATATTGGCAAAGATACGATTCTCGTGGTTCCTTACACTGATTCTGGCTGGGCACCTTTGTTAGCACGGGCGGGTGGTTTAATTGCTGAGGTTGGAGGACGGCTCTCTCATGGGGCGATCGTGGCGCGAGAATATCGGATTCCTGCCGTGATGGATGTGCACAATGCCACTCAACAATTGCAGAATGGGCAACTGATTCGCATAGATGGACAGCAGGGCACCATCGAAATTTTGCTGTAAGAAAACCTAGCGCACCTGAAAGGCTTCACTAAATCGGCGAGTTACAGGCTCTACCAAGAAGGTGAGAATCGACTTTTTACGAGTGACAATTTCTCCAGTTGCTGACATCCCTGGGGTAAGTTCTACTTTCTTGCCGTTGACATCGATCGCCTGCTGCTTCAACTTAATGCGCGTAGGAAAAACAGGTCCTTGAGATTGACCATTCTGATCCTTTTCAACGATCGCGTTGGGGCTGACTTTCATCACAGTGCCTTCCACAATGCCGAATTCTTGGAAAGGAAACGTTGCCATTTTCACCTTGACAGGTTGCCCCGCCTCAATGAAGCCAATGTCGCGGTTCAAAACCTTAACTTCTAAAACAACTTCTTCTCCTTTAGGCAAAATTGAGAGCAGTTCTTCACCTTGTTGCACTGGACCCCTCGTTGCTTTGACGGAATAAACTGTGCCGTCAACGGGTGCAGTAATCTTCGACAACTCTCGTTGTTTTCTAGATTGGTCTAGTTGCCCCTTCGTAGAAGCAATCTCTTCTTTGCGCTTGGTCAGCGTTGTGAGAATTTCGCTTTGACGCTGAGAGGCAAGCCCGTCGGCTTTACTTTTCGCCGCTTGATAGCCTTGCTCTGACTGGCGAATACGGTCTAGCTGTCCAGCAAATTCTTTTTGGGTTGAAACGACTTTATCTTGTGCAGAAACAACTTTGTCTTCCGCATTGGTGACGTTATCTTTTGCCCGAATATATTCCAGTCGAGGAACTGCTTTATCCGTCAGCAAGGTTCGTAAACCTCTTTCTTGCTCCTGCGCGTTTTCTAAATTCTTTCCGGCGTTTCTAAGATTCTCTTGAGCGTTGACCAAATTTTCTTCCAGTCTAGAAAGGCGGGTTCTAGCTTCCCCAATCGCGGCAGTTTGCTGATTAGCCTCGGCTTCAGCGCCCGCTTTCTGTTCATCAAACGCTTTAAGCCGAGCGTTCAAAAATTCATCTTGAATGGCAGTTCCAGTTCGCCCATTTCCCGATCGCTCCGCTTCTAGGCGATTGAGATCATCTTGGATCAGCTTAGAAGATTTTTCGAGGCGGGCAATATCGGCATCAATGACTTTCGTTTTTTCAGGCTCAACGGCTAACAAAATATCGCCTTTTTTAACGCTCTTGCCTTCTTTGACATAAACCTGTTGAATCGAACCGCTTCCCAGCGATCGCACAGGTCTCACTTGGGCAGAAGGAATCAACTCACCTTGTGCTACAGCCACTTCATCAACTTTGCTGAAATATGCCCAAGCGATAGTTCCAAAAACCATCACGCTAATGGTGATTGCTAGCAAACGAGTGTAGAGCGGAGGTAATTCCTGAACCGCTTTGCCCAACTCATAAGTCAATGACTCATCTGGGTTTGCTAATTGCTGCCGAACTTGTCGAGATTGAGCGGGGTTAGATGATAGGGATACTTTCATGGAGCGCTACGATCACAATGATAAAAATGTGCCACTACCAGAGTAACCAATCTTTCTTTAGAGATACGTAAATTGAGCGTGATTAAGCGTTAATTATTACAGATACTTAATGTTTGCTTGAAAATTTTCTTTCCAATTCCATTCAACTAAGTGTTAGAAACAGGATTTTTAGAGTCCTTTTCCTTACCGAATCGCTGAGAAGTCACAGTCATGCTGTTGGTGAAGCGGTGCCAAGCACTACGGCATGAAAGGAAGTGAAGCATCTTGCCAGATCGCTGGAGACCCTTGATTCTTGCGCTTTGCTTAACTCAGTAGGACAATGTGTTTCTTAAGCCATCCTCCTCAAGAGAAGGCTTCCGAGCCATAGCTGATTTGCCGCAAAGTGGGTGGATCATACTCACTCTGCGGCAACGCCAATAATCATTAGCTGATTGATGATATTTATTAATTTCTTACTACTTGGTAATTACGGTGTTTCAAATTCTCAAACCAGTTATCGAAGCAATTCAGCCAATTCTGGTGCCATTCTGCTTTTTTGCAGCTTGGCTTATTGTTTTGTTAATAGGTTGGAATCTGTGGACGGCAGTTAGAGATGCGGCGCTAATAATGCAAAAAATGCATCGAATTCCTTGCTCAAACTGTCTGTTTTTCACGAGTAATTATCAGCTCAAATGTACGGTACATCCATCTAAAGCGCTAACCGAAGAGGCAATTAACTGCCCGGATTTTGACCCCTTGCGATCGATTTATTAGATTATTCTTTTTGCTGCTCCATCATTGCGGCTGTAAGTGGCTAAGAATTCTTTGAGACGTATACCGGCTGAGCGAAACAAATATTAAAAAATACAGCGATCGCTTTCTGTTATGAAACGCGATCGCTGCAATTAGATATGACCCATTGATTTGAACAGCAGTTATTCTGGGTTAGTGTCTGGAAAGCGATTGTTAGGGATTTGTTCCGCTTCGGGGCAATCATCAGAAACAAGCGGCTCTATATCTCCTTTCGGCACCGATGCCAATTTTTGGGTAACAGCGCCAATGCTTTCTAGCCGCACCATTTCTTCCCAAGAACAATTCTCATCTTCTTCATCGGTTTCGTAGCGCAGAGTCACCAAATCCCCTTCGATATCTAGGATGCGGGCTCGTTCTATCCAGCGCTGCTGATCTCGCAAGAAAATCCAGACTTCACGACCATCACAACAGAGCTGATAGATCTTGCGATGTAGCATGGTTGCTTCTCCTGAACACTTAGTTATCAATATTTTACAGACGAGCAGAAAACTTTGTAGTTAAAAACCATTTTTTTGATTTGCCTGTAGGTGGCAATCAGAGGCGATCGCACACTACACTTCAAACTTAAGCAGATATCATATGCAACTCCTGCTTAAAATCTGAGCTGTGAAAAATGCGTTTAAGCCCCAAAAAAATTGTCGAAAGTCTGAACACCAATCTGTAGCGTTCCTAGAGGCGTTAAGAATTTTAAGGCGTTTTCGGAAGAAAAGCAGCGTTAAAATCATTACTTGTGACAAGGCAAATACATTGGTAGAAACGTTTTGGTTAGTAGGCAAGAGCAAACCTTTATCGAGCGGTGATTTGGTACTGAAGCTTTGGCTAAACATCCATTAGGTAAATGAGGCATAAACGCTCAACACCCGATGAACATTATCTTGATGACCCACTATCCAGCAATTAAACAAACCTTGACAGTATTTGCTAATCTGACCATCTTAAATGTCAGATTGTACCAACTATTCTACCCTTTGTTAAGTGAACTCGTACGCATTCAACTCCTTAGAAAAATGTCAGCTTATTAACCAGTTTGTCTTTAATTGACCATTTACGACCCTATAATAATCGGCAAAATCCGACTTTGCTCATAATATAGAAGGCTAAATATAAGAATTAATAATCTAAGGATTGAAAGGTAATGTTGTTGCATCTAAGCACCTGGACAGAAGTTGAAGCCTATTTAGCGCAGTCGGCGGGGATTATTATTCCGATTGGCTCGACTGAACAGCATGGACCCACTGGATTAATCGGTACTGATGCGATTTGTGCGGAGGCGATCGCTCGTGGGGTGGGAGATGCAAGCCAAGCGATCGTGGCTCCTACGATGAATATCGGTATGGCTCTCCATCACACAGCGTTTCCTGGCAGCATCAGCCTTCGTCCTAGCACATTGATTTTGGTCATTCGGGACACGATCACTAGCTTGGCAAAGGTAGGTTTTACTCGGTTTTTCTTTATCAATGGGCATGGCGGTAATGTGGCAACTTTAAAGGCTGCTTTTGCTGAAACCTATGCCACGTTGGCTGATTTGAATGTGACGAACAGCGATCAGGTGCGCTGTCAGGTCAGCAATTGGTATATGTGCGGTTCTGTTTACAGTTTGGCAAAACGACTGTATAGCGATCAAGAAGGCTCCCATGCCACTCCTAGCGAAGTGGCTTTAACGCAATATATCTACCCAGAAGCGATTAAGCAGGCTGCTCTAGACCCAGACGTTTCTAAAGACCACCGAATTTATGGAGCCGCAGATTTTCGCCGTCGCTATCCTGATGGTCGCATGGGTTCTAACCCAGCTTTGGCAACTCCCGAACATGGCAAACAACTTTATGACTTAGCCGTAAAAGAACTGAGCACGGGCTATCTAGAGTTCTTAGGAGCGGAATAAGACGAAAGCACGACTGATAGTTTAGTTCTGCCTGCCGCAAAACTTTTGGCTGCAATCAGAATGATTTATGTGATGAGAACGACCACCCGCTTGGGGTACTGGAATCAAGTCACAATTGTGGGCAATTAAATCAATCAATTGGCTGGATTGCAGCAATCTAGTAGACTTTCTAAGAAAGAGCAGTTCATAAAACGGCTGAGCATGATAAACAGTGCTAAATCAAAACGGTGGCAAGGGGGACAGATGGTGCGCGATCGCGCAACATTTTATTGCAATCAGGTTAGTGCCGAAACGTTAACCTATCCTGGCTATTTTGACCTTGTTTTAGCAATTGGGGTTTTGCATCATCTTAGTGATATGGAAGCATTGAAACTCTGTCAATTAGCCCAAGCAGCGCTTCAGCCAAAAGGTCGGTTTATTACATTAGATGGCTGCTATCTACCAGGACAATCCCCGATCGCCCACTATTTATTGAGTCACGATCGCGGGCAAAATGTTCGCGATCAGGCTGGTTACACAAAAATTGTTTCTCAGGTATTCTCAAAGGATGTCGTTGCTAGTATCCGTCATGACTTGCTACGCATTCCTTACACCCACATTATTTTAGAATGCACCAAGTAATTCCCTTTAATCGCCCCCCCATTGTTGGGGATGAAATCCTGTTTATCCAGCAGGTGCTTGAGAGCGGGCATCTTTCCGGCAACGGAAAATTTACCAAACAGTGTCACGCCTGGTTAGAAACGAACACTGATTGCAAAAAGGCGTTTCTAACCACTTCTTGCACCGCAGCGTTGGAGATGTCGGCAATTTTGATGGATTTGCAGCCGGGGGATGAAGTAATCATGCCCTCCTACACGTTTGTTTCTACAGCCAATGCATTTGTGCTGCGGGGGGCGATTCCTGTATTTGTGGATATTCGCCCGGATACGCTGAATTTGGATGAGTCTAAAATTGAGGCGGCAATTACTGAAAAAACGAAGGCGATCGCGCTAGTCCATTATGCAGGGGTCGGCTGCGAGATGGATACTATTTTGGCGATCGCTCAACAGCATCAGCTTTGGGTCGTCGAAGATGCTGCCCAAGCAATTGCATCCACTTATCAAGGCAAGCCGCTTGGCAGCTTTGGAGAACTAGCAACTTTCAGCTTTCATGAGACAAAAAATCTCACATCTGGCGAAGGCGGAGCCTTATTAATCAACTATCCTGGCTGGGCAGAACGAGCAGAAATTTTGTGGGAAAAGGGAACGAATCGCAGCCAATTTATTCGAGGTCAAGTCGATAAATATACTTGGGTGGATGTTGGCTCTTCCTATCTGCCGAGTGATATAAATGCTGCTGTTCTATGGGCACAGTTAGAATCGTGCGATCGCATTACCCAGCGTCGGCTAGAAATATGGCATCAGTATCATCAAGCGTTTACCAATTTAGAAATCCAAAACAAGCTTCGCCGTCCAATTGTGCCGCAGCATTGTCAACACAATGCTCACATGTATTATTTACTCTTGCCTAACTTAGCAATCCGAACCGCCTTTATCGAAACATTAAAGCAGCAAGGCATTTACACCGTATTTCATTACGTGCCGCTGCACTCTTCTCCAGCAGGCAAAAAATATGGGCGACCCGCTGCCGATTTAGTCCACACTGAAACGCTCAGTGAACGTTTGGTTAGACTTCCCTTATGGTTTGGCATGACAGATAATCACGTGAACCAAGTCATTCAAGCCGTCACCAATTATTTGACAGCCTAAACATCGCTGGTTTGCAGCGCCCTATTTTGGCTTATGATAATCCCTGCAAGAGTTGCGATTTAACTTTAGCTGAATCGCGTTCGATCTATTTTGGTAGGTTCTTGAGTAAAGAAGTATGACTAGCGTTCCTTACCTATCCATTGTTGCAGCAGCTCGAAATGACAACCACGGCGGAAATATGCTGCGCCGAATGCAGATATTTATTAATGGGGTGATTACGCAAGCACGTCGTTATCAGGTGCCAATCGAACTGATCATT
>CASBQE010000175.1 GCA_949127665.1 Synechococcales cyanobacterium PMM_0083 | reverse complement strand
CTCTTCAGCGGAGTTCCTTGACAACACCTGGAACCTGATGCCCGAAACGAATCACGACTTGATTAGCGCCAATTCTTACACCGTTTCTGGCTATCGCCTTTCTCTCCAAAAAATGGAAGGCTTCATGTACTTTCTCAAGCCAGAAGTAGTATTTCAGCGCTATTTGAATGAGCCTGATTTGCCTACCTACACCGCTGCTATTGGTCGCACTCAAAAAAACCTAGAAATTGCGCGGCTCTACTTGGGCAGCAAATTGCTTTCCATTGCCGTGATCGAAGCGCTTTCTCAACGATTAGGGCAAGATATTCCGCTAGCAACCATGATGGGTGAGTTACCCGGTCGTGGCTTATCTAGTGCGCAATTGGAGAATTTTTTACCCACGGTTGCCCATCCGGTTATGCCCACCACCCCCCTAGAGCAAGAGGTTCTGGAACTCCTAGAAAAGGGGCGTAGTAAATCTTCTAGCTATGACGTGAAGAACTCTCCTGTTGCCACTTACATGATTAAATCGTTAGGTTTTTCTGAATCACAGCGATTGCTGAGTTACGCGAAAGAATATTTCAAGCCTAAACTAATCGATAAGCCAAAACCTTCAGGACTGTCAGGTGAAGAATTTTTGAGCTGCTGCGATCGCACCGTGGTAAACAGCATTGTGCAAGCAGTGCTGAAAGTATTTGAAAGGCGGATTGCGGCGATCGGCAATTTTAATGCCAGCGTAAAAAATTAACGTTGTAATTCACCTCTGCATGAACAAGATCCTTATGGGCATTGGCTGCACAACTGTCCTCTTGATGCTTTTAGGTGGTCAGGTACTGATTAATTCTCCTGACCCTTTACCCGTCGCTTTTGCCAACTCTAGCCCACTGGAATTGGCGTTTCAACCCACGATGCCGACTGTTTCGCTCAGTCAGCTTCCCCTGGAAGCGCGTCAAACCATTACTCTGATTCAACGGGGCGGTCCGTTTCCTTATCGCAAGGATGGCACCGTTTTTGGTAATCGAGAACAGCGGTTACCCTCAGCACCCGGTAATTATTACCGAGAATATACAGTTCCCACGCCCGGTTCTCGCGATCGCGGCGCACGGCGAATCGTCACCGGACAGCCGCAAGAGTATTACTACACTCAAAACCACTACCGCAGCTTTTCTAAAGTCAAGCTGTAAAAATAGCAAAGGCAGACAGCATGGATGAACTGATTTCAGCATTGCAGGGCGATCGCGCTTCTGGGCTTTACCAAAGCGCCGCAGACCTAGACCTAGAAGAACTTGCCGCCATTTGTCAGGAAGAGAATTTTCAACTGGGATATCTTGACGGTGCCACGATTACCAATAAAGCGGAATTTCTCGCCGCTTGCGCCACGGCGCTACAGTTCCCTAGCCATTTTGGTCACAATTGGGATGCTTTAGAAGAGTGCCTTACCGATTTAGAATGGCTCCCGGCTAACGGTTATCTATTGATTTACAGCCACCCCAAATCATTCGCTCAAACTCATCCTAAAGATTGGAAAACCCTGACCGAAATTTTTCAAGCCGCGATCGATGAATGGAACGAAACAGATATTCCTATGTACATTGTGTTGAACGGCGATCGCCCCTTGCTGTCGGCGATTGAAACGCTGTAATGAGGGGTTGCGATCGCCATGCAGATCATCTAGAAAGCCACAGACTAAACGCCGCAGTTAGGCGATCGCAAAAAATCAGTCTGGATACCAAAACATTCCTTTAATCCCTTCAGGATCAGCCATAAAGCCAAGCCTGCGATAAAAATCTACGACCTGCGGATCGGCGAACAATGTGATATTGCTAATATCTTCACTGCGTAATTTTTTGATAATGTGCTTCATCAATGCTTTGCCAAATCCTTGACTCTGAAAATCGGGATGAACCACGACATCCCAAATTGTGGCATTAAAGGCATGATCAGATGTTGCCCGTGAAAATCCAATCAGGCGACGTTGGGTGCCTCGCTGCTCCCACATCGTCACGACTAAAAAGCTATGCTGAATTGCTTTCTTCACTTTCCGCAGAGGGCGACGAGACCACCCTACAGCGCTACAAAGCTCCTCTAACTCGTACAGGTCAATCTCTCGATCTGTACTAAAGTAAACTTGAGAGCCGCGATCGCTTACTCCTTCAGCAGACTCCAGAGCGATCGACATTGTTTTAGTAGCAGAAGGAGTATCGGCGCTACTGAATAGGCTTTTCCAAAAACCCATGTAAGCGTAGTTAAGGTAATAAAAATTTGATCTCAGTACACAATAGTATAGCCTTCATCCCCTTTTATCATTGATTCCTCAGGTTTTAAGTCACAAGTAAGCAAATTAACTCATCTGAAAGAGATAAAGCGAAGGCGTAGCCAATGTTTCCAAATTGGTTTAGAGTTATAGCTTCTTCTCCAAAGCCTCTCTATCACAGCAGTTGCACCAACTTTAGGGTTTTAAATTAAGTAAGCGAGATAGATTTTTAATTATGGCTTTAGGTTTAAAGTCATCCACTGCGGAACTTCTAAAACGTTTTAATCGAGCGTTTCCCCAGTTTTATGAGCAATTTGTCAGCAGCGAAATTCAACTGCAAAATCTACGGCTGGCTTATCAGCTTTACAAAACCAAGCAAGCCGTTATTGAACTCAAACCCGAAGGCATCAAGAGCGCTTTACATTTTGCTTACCGGAATCAGTCTTTTTTGCTCAGCGATATTTTCGGCGTGTTGGCTGCCTATGGCTTAACGATTCATAGCCTGAGCCTGTATGGGCAAATTTATCCACCGATGCTGGTGTTTGTGAAGCTAATTGTGTCACGCAGTGGCAAAGCTTTAACAGAAAAAACCGCCGAAAACGTTTGCAGAGCCGTCCGAGAAGCGCTAGCAGGTCGGTTTGAAGTAGAAGAAATGCTAGCGGTTGAATTTAACTTGGATGCTGGGTTAGAGCAAGTAGAAACCGAATTTTATGTTGATCCAGTGTTTCACTTGCCGGCTCTGCTGATTGAAGCGGATAACCAACCCGGACTGTTTTATAAAGTGATGTACGCCATTTGGCAGGAAGACTTGATGGTCGTTAATGCTAATTTGCTCGTTTGGCGAGGGCGAACTCGCTTGATTCTCTATTTGCTGGGACCCAACGAAAGCATTATTCCAGAGTATTTGGGGCAGAAAATCGCCGAAGGTGTACGACAAAGATTGTTGGGCAGACGGTTTTAGAGATCAGACCTTGACTTTATTGTGAATTGTAAAGCTGCATGACGTTGGACATGGGCATTCGCGAAAGAACCCCTAAAGTTAAAGGCGATCGCCGTCCCTGATTAAAGTGTTCAGCGGCAGCACAGGCGATCATGGCGGCGTTGTCGGTGCAGAATTCCAGCGGCGGAAACAGGACTCGTAGGTTATGTTTGGTAGCCGCAGCTTGGAGATGCTGACGCAACCCGCTATTTGCCGCCACGCCTCCCCCAACCGCGATCGTATCCAATCCATAGTCAAGGGCGCAGGCGATCGCCCGCTTGGTTAGTGCTTTTGCCACCGTTTCCTGAAAGCTTGCCGCCAAATCTTCCACAGGTAAGCTGGGCAAGTCTTGCTGGAGCTTTTGAGTCAAGCGCAAAACGGCAGTTTTCAAGCCACTAAAGCTGGAGTCATAACGGTGAAAGCCGCCTTCTGGTAAGGAAATTTGACCTTCTGGCAGCGGAAATGCTTTGGGGTTGCCTTTTTTTGCGAGGCGATCGAGGATCGGACCACCGGGATAGCCGAGATGCATCAGTCGCGCCACTTTATCAAATGCTTCGCCAGCCGCATCATCGCGAGTTTGCCCCACAGTTTCGTAATCTCCACAGGCTTTCACCAAAATCAGGCTGGTGTGTCCCCCAGAAACCAGCAGACAGACGAAAGGCGGCTCTAAATCTGAACTGCTGAGGTAGGCGGCGTAAATGTGTCCTTCTAGGTGATGGACACCGAGAAAAGGCTTTTGATGGACGATCGCCAGGGTTTTTGCAGCCGTCACTCCCACGAGCAGCGCACCCACCAATCCGGGCGTGCAGGTGGCGGCAACTGCGTCAATATCTGACCAGGCAAGCCCAGCGGATGAGAGCGCTTGGGCGATCGCCGGATTCAGCAACTCCACATGTTGACGCGACGCAACCTCCGGCACCACACCGCCATAAGGTTGATGAGTCGCAATCTGAGACGACACAATACTGCTCAAAATGTGGCGATCGTGGACGATCGCGACGGCTGTTTCGTCACAACTTGTTTCAATTGCTAAAATGGTCGCCATTTGCTGGTAATTTCTTGAAGAAATAGGCTATTTGTTGAGCTTAACTTGGACGAGTATGCTCACGCGCTTGCTGCTAAACAGTCTAGCGAAGATAGCCTGACAACCGTCCATTCTCATTTTGTTAAAACAACGTTCATTTTTGTAACGAAGGGAAACAATTCCATGCGCCGATTGTTTGCTCTCATTTTGGCGGTTACCCTCTGGTTCGGATTTACTCCGTCTCAGCCCGCTTATGCTTTTAATCTGACTCCTTGTAGCGAAAGTGCCGCCTTCGCTCAGCGTGCCAAAGATTCGGTTAGCCCTACTGCCGCTCGACGCTTCGATGCCTATGCGAAGTCTGGAGTGCTGTGTGGTGAAGATGGTCTGCCTCACCTAATTGTGGATGGCAGCCTGGATCATGCGGGTGAATTTCTGATCCCTAGCATTCTGTTCCTGTACATTGCAGGCTGGATTGGCTGGGTCGGTCGGGCATATATCCAAGCAGCGAAGAAAAGCGGTTCGCCTGAAGAGAAGGAAATCATTATTGATGTCCCTCTCGCTATCAAGTTAGCGCTTTCTGGTTTTGCGTGGCCTCTAATGGCTTTGAAGGAATTTGCCACTGGGGAATTGACCGCTAAGGACAATGAAATCACTGTTTCACCCCGCTAAACGCCCTCACCCTATTTATTCCTAGGAGAATCCTTCATGAAATATTTTTTGAAGTACTTGTCTACTGCCCCAGTGATTGCCACCGTTTGGATGGTCATCACCGCAGGTCTTTTGATTGAGTTCAATCGTTTCTTCCCCGATTTGCTGTTCCATCCCATGCCTTAAAACCTGGGCTGGTTATCACAAGAGAGGGCGATCGCACTACCGCGATCGCCCTCTCTGATTTTTAGCCTTAAATTTTTCGTCGCCGCTGTTGGATTTCTCGTGCCGTGACAATTGCGATCGCCAGTATTGTCATGGGCAGGATGGAAAAACACACGTGAGTTGCTGAAGATTGGCAAATTGGCGTGTTTAAATGGGCGTGGAGCATAGGAGAGCGATCTTCCGCAATTCTACCGCCGAGCCTAGTAGTTTTTGATATATTGATCCCAATGCTGATTGATCCTGAAAATGGTGAGGAGTGGGCTAAGGAGATTAGAGCATCTAGCCTGAATGAAGCCCAAAGAAAATGTGAAGCGATCGCGGCTAAAGAATTGTTAACTGAGGTGCTTTCGGTGACTCAGGCTACGACAACCCCCTACGAAGGCGCGTATCGATTTATTTGCTGGTTTAGAAGTGAGGCAACACCCAATGACAACGACAGCGACCGTTAAAGATTTACGCACCATTCGCCACGTTCCCAAACCAGGAGAACATCAGTTATCGATTAATCTAGGATTAGCAGATGCGGCAACGGTGCTTGATTTTACCCGTGAGATGGGATTAGGGTTTGAAGTTGTGCAAATCCATACTCGTCAGGGCATCGAAATTCATGCGCTGTTGCTATGTAAACAGTCTGAATCGCTACCTTTTGGATCTAAGCTTTCAGACAAGTTGGATGAACTAGCTACAAGGGTTTCTCCTGATGCCATCCGACATGTTTATGGACGATTAAGCGCAGCATAGGCGCGATCGCCCTCTCTGATTTTTAGCCTTAAATTTTTCGTGTTCGCCGCTGTTGGATTTCTCGTGCCGTGACAATTGCGATCGCGAGTACCGTAATGGGCAGGATAAAAAAGACGATCGCGTTGCTGAAGGTTGGCAAACTGGCGTGTTGAGTAGAATCTAAAATGAGATAGGTTGCATAGATAGCGTAGTAAGCCACGAAGCAAAAACCTTCCCAGCGGGTAATCAGGTTGCCTGTAAAAAAAATAGGTAGGCAGGCGATCGCCACTGCAATCATCACCGGAATATCAAACCGCAGTGCTGCGTCAGAAACAGCCACTCCTCCGGTTGGGGATATAGCTGCTGACAGCCCCAACACCGACAAAATATTAAAAATATTACTGCCCACAATATTACCCACCGCAATATCGCGTTCACCTTTGATGCTGGCGAGTACTGAAGTTGCCAGTTCAGGAAGAGCCGTTCCGGCTGCCACAATCGTTAAGCCAATCACCAATTCACTTACCCCAATTGACCGGGCGATCGCGATCGCACTTTCCACCAGCCAATGTGATCCTTGCACCAACAGCAACAGCCCCAAGACGATTAGCCCAAGGTTGACTATCCACGTCCTTGCTGTGGCTGAAGTAGACACAGCAGCACTCGCATATTCTGCTTGCACAGCGGGATTGTTCTCGTTGCGACCCTGATAGAGCAAAAAACCGAGATAGGTTAGGATGCCGATGAATAAAATCACCCCATCGGACTGATTAATCTTGCCGTCTAGCCCAAACAGGAGCAGCAAAAATGAAGCCCCAATCATGATCGGCACATCCAAACGGATGAGTTGCTGCGCCACGATTAACGGTGAGGCAAGCGCAGATACTCCTAAAATAAGCAGCACATTGAAAATATTGCTGCCCACCACATTTCCTAAAGCAATGTCTGCTTGTCCGGCAAAGCTAGATTGAATGCTAACTGCCATTTCGGGTGAACT
>CASBQE010000174.1 GCA_949127665.1 Synechococcales cyanobacterium PMM_0083 | reverse complement strand
TAGTCTGCGATCGCCTTTTGGGTTCCTAGATATCGCAAACTGTGGTCAATCGCTGCTACGAGAGTTTTGCGATCGCCTGGTTTTCGACCCTCACCAAACAATTGCAGATCTAACCCCACTGGAGGCAATGAAACCGGGATCAGTGGTTTGACAGGAGAGGGTTTTGCAATAGGAGACTGTGCCACAGAAGCAGCGGCATCTAAGCAGCCATGCCTCATGCTCAACAGCCCTAGGATGCTGAATGTAAAGGTTGCGATCGCCCAAGGTCGCATAATCAATTCCCTAGAACCGCTCCACACTGGAACTAAACACAGGCTCTACCCGAATTGCCAGCACCTTAGAAGGGCGCAGCACCATATATTCACCTTGAATATTTTTGATTGGCACCGTGATGAAATCACTGGAAGCCGCCTTGGGCACCAATTCACCGCTATACCATTTTTGAAACTCTTGGATTGTCTGAAAGCGGACTTCTTCGCGATGTCCTCCATCAATCAAAAGATGCACCGCATACTCAGTCGGTGTGCGGGCATATTTGCTTTTCCGCTGTTCTCCAGCCGCTCCATCCGTTGCTTGAGTCATATCGCCTACTGTGTTTCGTGTATTGCCATTATCTAGCAGAAATGCCAGATACAATCACTTTGCCCAGACTGAAGCAAAAAATATCAGAGAACAGCCCGCCATTAAAAATTCTCGCACTCACAATTCCTAGTTTGTGCTTAAGAGAATAGGTTGAATCGTTGCAATTGAGCTTCTACTAGGGCAGGTAAGGTTTTATGGAGTTGAGATTTATCTTTGAATGGCAATCGTTGCTGGCTAGGCAAATCGAGGGGAAACTGCCCTGGCAAATCAGTGCGCTCCATTTGGGCGACTAAAATTTGCTCAGAGCGCTTGCTGTGTAAGGCATACCCTACTTCCACACAAACAGTTGGACTGAGCAACACTTGATTGGGAATAGCCGGGTTAGACGCGATCGCCGTCGTATCCGCAACAAACAGCAAACTTTGACGCAGCGATCGCATCAGGGTGCTATCCAGCCGCACGGGACCATCACTTAGCCGATGCGATTCCTTGAGCGCGATCGGCAAGCGCGACTTTTGATTTAGCTTTTCGATGACAGACTGCAACTCATCGCGCAGCAACTCGCTGGAGTCGGGAAACTCCGTCTGATAGCAAAAATAAATAATTGGCTCCAAATGAGCCATCACTTCCTGTTTATTAAAATAAATTTCGTGGCTGCGGAGGTCAATGTTTGCGATCGTGTAGCCACCGCTGCCTTCAATGTAAAACTCGATCGCGTCGCCTTGCAAATAGCGCTGAAACCATTCTGACTGGCTAACTTCTTCAATATCATCCAAAAAATCTGCCCGCAAGCCCGATTTCAACAGACTATTTCGGCTCAAGCGTAAATCATGAGGGCGTTTTTCTAGCTCTTTAATGGGTTCATACTCTCGGAGATACCACGCTTTCAGAGCAATAATCGCCATGCGCCCTTCCCTTTCAGTTTGAAACTACAACTGCACCCAAATTTTACTCTCTGAGTGATTTCCGCTCGTTTATTTATTGTATCTAGCGCTTTAAAGTTGAACCCTGCCTTTGCCACCTCAATCTAAAAACCATTTTTTTGCTATCAAAAAATAGTGTGGTCAATAAATTGAATCTTCTCTTAAAGATTGGTTAACTCAGACTTTACCTTGGCTGGGATAACTAAAGAAGATGTTCTACGAAAATCGGGCTGATTGGTTATGTCAAAAATGAGTGCGCGTTGGCT
This sequence comes from Synechococcales cyanobacterium PMM_0083, assembly GCA_949127665.1. Taxonomy (GTDB): domain Bacteria; phylum Cyanobacteriota; class Cyanobacteriia; order Leptolyngbyales; family Leptolyngbyaceae; genus ULC077BIN1. Next base: position 7,488 of record CASBQE010000174.1, on the reverse strand, counting down.
ATCGCATTTGCCAGTTGGGCAAAAAATTGGTGTGGGCTATGTGCTTGCTCTTGGCGTTGCCGCATCGGGAGCGATCGCTGGCTTTAATATTGGCAATCACTACCAACATCAAGCTATTGAGCAAGAAAAACACATCCAAAAAGAATTGAGCTTACTCCGTCAGCTACAGACCGATATTCTCCAATCTCGAACTCATCAGCAGCAACTCATTCCCCTGGCTAAAGCTCCAAAAGACTTTGATGCGGAATATGCCCACATCTTGATTCACCGAAAGGGAATTGAGCAGGTTGTGGCAGAACTGGACAGCTTTTTGAAGATTCAGTCCCCTTGGAAAAACCACGCCGATCATCAAACAATAGTGAGCTTCTTAAAGACCTATCAAGCGGTACCAGAGCGTTACTTGCAGGAATTGGAGCGCCTGGTTCAAGCAGTTCGCAAACTGAATCTTGCCTCTTCAGAAGGGACTGCCCAAGCCCAAAATTTATTACTCGACTTTACCAATAGCGAACTCGCGCTCAAGTTTGATGAAATTTCAGATGATTTAGTGGGTTTGATTGAGCAATCTAACAAAGAGGTTGTTGCAGCGGAAGAAGTCTCCAACCAGTCCCATGATTTGGCTCAAAAAATTGTGCTTGGCAGCATTGGTTTATCTGCTGCGATCGCGAGCTTATTGGCAATATTAACCAGCCGCGCGATCGCCCGTCCCATTCGGACATTGACCCAAATTGCCCAACGCTCCACAGCAGAGTCAAACTTCGACCTGCAAGCCCCTGTGAACAGTAACGATGAGATTGGCTCGCTTGCCACGTCCTTTAATCAACTGATTCACTCGATGAAGCAGCTATTGGGACAACAGCAAATCGCCAACCAACAGCTTGCCGAATATAGTCAAACGCTGGAAAGCAGGGTGGAAGAACGCACCCAAGAACTGGGCAACAAAAATAGCCAACTGCAAGACCTTTTAGAAAAGCTACATCAATCTCAAGTTCAAATTATCCAAAGCGAAAAAATGTCTAGCTTGGGGCAGCTAGTAGCGGGGATCGCCCATGAAATCAATAATCCGGTTAACTTCATTTATGGCAACCTGACGCACGTTCAAGACTACGCCCACAACCTGCTGGACTATGTGCAGCTATACCAAAAGCATTACCCAAATCCGCATGCTGAGATTACGCAGGAAGCCGAAGAAATTGATCTAGAATTTTTGCAAGAAGATTTGCCAAAACTCCTTAGCTCAATGCAAATTGGCACCGATCGCATTCGGCAAATTGTGCTGTCGCTGCGAAACTTTTCCCGCATGGATGAGGCTGACTTCAAAGCGATCGATGTGCATGAAGGGCTTGATAGTACGCTGCTGATTTTGCAACATCGCCTCAAAGCCAGACCCGAAAGCCCAGAAATTGAAGTGCTTAAAGAGTATGGCACCCTGCCCTTAGTAGAATGCTATGCCGGACAGTTGAATCAGGTATTCATGAATATCTTGGCAAACGCGATCGATGCGCTTGATGAACTCAATGCTAAGCGAACTCGCCAAGAGCGTAAAGATAATCCTGGTCGGATCACTATTCGGACTTCTACAGTCTCACAATGGATCACAATCGCGATCGCTGACAATGGATCAGGCATTCCTGAAGCCATCAAAAAACAAGTCTTCAACCCATTCTTTACGACAAAACCTGTGGGTAAAGGCACAGGCATGGGCATGGCAATTAGCTATCAAATCATTACCGAAAAACATGGCGGCAAGCTAGAATGCCTTTCGTCTCCTGGTAAAGGATCAGAGTTTGTGATTCAAATTCCCGTTTTGCACACAGTGCAACTTACTCAAGCGAATGGGGCTAAGGAGCCAGCAAAGGGCGCTTCTAGCTAGATGACCTTGGCTAGCGATCCAAAAACAAAACATTCCAAAAAACAAACATAAATCCTAGCAGTAGGGAGAAATATCTTCGCCGCACTCGTCAGCCAGATAACAAAGAGAGCGAAAACGCAACGCGACGACTTGATCGTAAAAGGGATTGAGCTTGCACAAGGGTGGAATGTGCAGAATCGTACGATTGAATAATTTAATGGTGCGCTCAAACGGACATTGAGCGGGGATCACTGAGCAGAAGATGTGAGCGGTGTCGCGATCGCTAATTTCGATGCCATCTAGCCATTGACGAATGGGCTTCAACGGTGCGAATGATGCTTTCGACGGCGGTTGAATTGCTTTGGGCTTTGCTGAAATCTCAGAAGCAATCCAAATAAGGCGATCGGCTTGTGGCGATTCAGTTTCGTAGTGTGAGCGTTCCATACCTATTTTCCTCACTTTTTGTGGGTCATTTCCCCGATGGTAGCTACACAGGTTCAGCTAAAGATTACTGGACAAACTGAATTTAATTGTGAGCTTCTACAGTCTAGTAACAAGGGTGAGCGATCGTGTTCAGGATATTTGCAATCAAAAAGTCGGTTTTCTTTACCTGACAATGCCATAGTGCCCAGAACACCCTATTTTTTTATGAGCAAAACTACTGAAATTTAGGTGGAACATCTTTCAACCAAGCAACATTTATTGGAAAAACTGCTGAGCTTGAGCGGATTTTGTAATGATCCATAGCACAACGATCGCTCTGAGACATTTATATTGCAAAATAACGCTACAGCACTTTGTTCATGGGCAATACCGGAAAACCTATGCAATCCTATCAAGCCCCCACGTCGGAATCTGAACCTCGCACTCGTATCCTCAAATCGGCATTAAAACTGTTTGCTCGACAGGGATATGATGGCACAACCACACGAGATTTGGCAGAAGCAGCAGGTGTAGCAGAGGGCACATTATTTCGCCACTTCACGAACAAAAAAGCTATTTTGATTGAGGTGGCAACCCAAGGCTGGATCGATATTCTGACCGATTTGTTGACGGAACTCAGCGGTATGGGTAGCTATAAAGCCGTGGCGCAGGTGATGCGACGACGAATGCTGCATCTGCACGAAAATGCCGATATGCTCAAGGTTTGCTTCATGGAAGCGCAGTTTCACCCCGATTTACGCGATCGCATTCAAACCGAAGTCATCGAAAAAATGACCGATGTGGCTGAAGCCTTTTTTCAGACTGCAATGGATCAAGGCGTATATCGTCCAATGAATCCTAAAATGGTGGCGCGGGTGTTTTTAGGCATGTTTGCGGTGGCTGGATTTAGCCAAAGCACGGTGATGTCTCCTGCTGCCGCCGCCGCTGAAATGCAAGAACTGGCAGAAGCTTTGTCAGAAATTTTTTTGAATGGCGTGCTGGTTAAAAATGCAGATTAGCGAAGTTTAGTAGAATGGCAACATTAGAGAACTGTCAATATGTTATGTCATGACTAAGGAAGAGATTTTAGAAGCAGTTGATCAGTTAAGCACACCAGACTTGGAAGAGTTTGTTTCACAAGCGATCGTCCTACGGGCACACCGCAGAGCACCAAGTCTGCCGCACTCCGAATCAGAGCTACTCTTGAAAATTAACCAAGGATTGCCTGCGGAACTGTGGGATCGGGTTGATGTATTGAGAGCAAAACTTGAGGATGAAATGTTGACCCCGGAAGAACGTGTAGAGTTGCTTCAGTTGAATGAGCAGATTGAGGAATTAAATGTCGATCGAGTCAAACTTTTAGCCGAGTTGGCAGATCGGCGCGGCGTGACACTCTCAAAGCTGATGCAAGATTTAGAAATCAGCACTTCCCACTCCTTGCAGATCGTGTAGAATACTGTCGGTAGTACGTAAGTTTTGTTAACAGCTTATCTCTAACTCATGAAACCAAATATTGAGCTTCTAACTCCTGACGGAAAGAGGCGGATCGGCAAAGGCTGGTCTGCCTCTTTCGCGTTTAAGGGATGTTCTGAAGAACTGCCATAAAAAAAGTTTCAGAACAAACAAGCCATTATTCAGATTTCTCAAAGAGGTGAAAGCCCTACCTTCACTCATTTTTGGAAAGACAAAGCCAAACTTTGCACATGTTCTACAGCTAGAAACTGAACTCAATTCACTAACTTACCTGTATCTCAAAAGCTATGCCTGAATCTCGAATTCCCCCTCAAATGAGGAAAGCTGTTGCAAAACGGGCAAACTATTGTTGCGAATACTGTTGGAGTCAAGAAAAGTTTTCGCCAGACTCGTTTGAAGTTGAACATCCCATTCCAAAAAGTCGGGGTGGGAACAATACTCTGGAAAGTTTAGCGTGGTCTTGCGGCGGGTGTAATCGGCACAAAGGCACAAAGGTAGAAGGGCGAGATCCGGTGAGTGGTGAGCTAATCCCGCTGTATAACCCTCGAACTCAAAATTGGCGTGATCACTTTAAATGGAGCGACAATTTTGCTGTGGTCATAGGGATAACTGCTACAGGTCGCGCTACAGTCAACGAGTTGAAACTAAACCGAGAAGGTGTTGTTAATCTACGACGGGTTCTGTATGAGATGGGTGAACATCCTCCAATAGAATTAATGGAATCGCTGGAGTAGGTTAAAGATCGCGCCTTTTATATAAATAGTACGATGAGAGATAATGGTTGTGTTCGTCTCAGATTATGCAAACTCTTGACCCAATCCCCCTTGCTGAAGCGCTCAAAGTAAGACGAGAAAAGCTGTCTCAACTGATCGATTTTCCAGTTGTTCTATGGTCGGGGCGTAGCCATACACGTAATTTTCCCGCGAATACCTATCCATTTCGGGCAAGCAGCCATTTTCTCTACTTTGCCGGGTTGCCTTTGGAGAATGCCGCGATTCGGTTGGAGCAGGGCAGGCTAACGCTGTTTATGGATGATGCCAGTCCAGCAAGTGCGCTGTGGCATGGAGAGTCGCCTTCACGAACCACGATCGCCCAACAAATTGGGGCAAATGCCGCCTATCCATTGGCAGAGTTGGCAACGAGGGTAAGTGATTGCGCCACGGTATCGATTCTACCTTTTCGGTCAAGCGTTCTAAGAGGATGTTTTAAAAGTCTGATGATGGGTAGCGAAACGTGAGAGATCCCCCTAAATCCCCCTTAAAAAGGGGGATTTGGGGGGATCTCCGAGTGCTGAATTCTACAGGTCATCCCTTTTAAAACATCCTCTAAGCTTAGCCGCAGAATGGATAAGCTGAGGATGATTAGAAACATGACTAACCCAATTGTGCAGGCATAGCTCATTTCCAGGTTTTGAAAGGCTTGCTCATACAGGTAATAGACCAAGGTTTTGGAGCTATTGCGCGGTCCGCCCTGAGTCATGATGTAGAGTTCTTCAAAGGTTTTGGTGGCAGATATAGCGGAAATCACCGCCACTAGCAGCAGATAGGGACGCATTAACGGCACGGTGATATCCCAATGTTTTTTGATGCCGTCGGAACCATCGATCGCCGCCGCCTCATACAAATCTTGGGGAATCGCCTGTAAGCCTGCCAGATAAATCACCATGTAGTAGCCCAACCCTTTCCATACTGTCACTGCCATAACGCTAAAAATTGCCAAAGCCGGACTGGTGAGCCAGGGCACCGCTGGAATCGCCAGCATCTTCAACAACTGATTCAGCAAGCCATTGTCGGCATAGAGCCACTTCCAGGCGATTCCTGCAACCACCATCGAAATCACCACGGGCACATAGAATGCCGCTCGAAACCACTGAATACCTCGCAGCTTTTGATTCACCAGAATTGCCAGTGCCAGCGAGACTGTGACCAAAATTGGCACAACGCAGATCAGATACAAAAAGGTATTGCGAAAAGTTTGCCAAAAAACCGGATCAACCCAAAGGCGCTGAAAGTTCTTAAAGCCAATCCATACAGGCGGCTGAGTCAGGTCATATTCATAGCGAGTAAAGCTGAGGAAGAAGGCTTGCAGCGCAGGATAGAATACCGTCAAGCTCAGCACAATCAAGGCAGGCAGCAAAAACAGATAGGGCGTGAGTTGAGGCTGAATCCGGCTCCAATTGTTTCGCTTCCAGATGGGCATATCAGGTGCTTACTTGAACTATTTAGCTAATCATACGGGGCGATCGCGCGATCTTGCCACGGGATCTGGTCTTGATCTAGCCTTCCGGGGTTTAGGAATTTGAGCGCCAGCAGGAAAAATGGCTATGTTTTTTAACCAACCATAGAGCATCGATCAAACTAAATAACCTAAGGGTTGAGGATGCGATCAACAGATATATCAATATCGGAAAAAGCGAGAGGCTGGATGGTGCCACTGGTGAGAATGGTTTTTGAGGCGTAGTCGCCGTTTTGCGGATCGCGAAATACCACGAGTTCCATAGATTTCAGGTTGATGACCCAGTACTCAGAAATGCCAACTTCTGCATAGACCTTGCTCTTTACTTTCAAATCTTTATCCAGGCTGGAGTTGGCATATTCGATCAACCAAAAAATGTTTTGTGGATAGGGATGATGCGATCGATATTCTCGCCCCAATCGCTGGACGATCGCCAAATCGGGTTCTGGTTCTGAATCATTCGGCAATGTGACTGGGTGATTATGTCGAACTTTTGCTCGTTCGCTTAACAACCCAGTCAGATACTCTCCTGCCTCATCACTGGAGTAAGCGTGTGGTTCTCCTTCCGATGCCATTTCTACAATGTCTCCCTTTAACAGTTCCACGCGGCGATTGTCTAAGATACCTGTCTCAGCCAAACGATGGTACTCTTCAAGCGTCCATTTAGCGGTAGTTAGGGTCATGTTGGATCTTTCCCCTGAGAGTTAATTCAGCTAAAGCAGTTGAGTCGTTGTGTTTATCTTAATTGTTAATACTATGGCTGACGTTGAAGCGATCGCAAACCTTGAGCGATCGCCCCACTGAACAAAGCTTGATCGAACAGTTTTACCATGTCACAAACCTTGAGCAATCGCACTGCCACACCAGTTTGATTGCTTTAACACAATATTTGTAGGTAGAAAGCATCGCGCTCCTCAGCCATTCTTCTGTTCTTTATCAGGTCTTCAAGAAATATTGAATTTTGTGAGTCAAGGAAAAAGATCTGAGCGCATCCTAGCTTTTGCCTTGGTCAATCCTTAAAGATGAATCAGTGGTTTCCTGGCAGCTTGCGTAATTTTGGGGGCGATCGCACCGAGAGAAAGATAGCCGGGTGCGATCGGGCTTCGTTCAATCGGGTTCATTCACTTTTAATCACCACAAAGGATACCTTCCATGACGGGCAGCGCTACCACCGCTTCGGATCTATTGGCTCAATCTCGTTCTCCCTTGGATGTTGGGCTTCCATCTAGCAGTCAGCTTTTCGGAAAGAGCACCTCTCAAAATTCCTTAGAAATTCCCGCTTTTACCTCGCAGAGTTCATCTGCAACCGATATCGATGCTCTTAGCCCTGCTCAATTTTCTGCATTTAGTTCAGGCTACTTCACCGTTGGTAACACGGGACAAGTTGGGATTGACTACCTGTTTGATGGCGGCAGTTACGAAGGCGAACTGGGCATTTTTAGCCTGTCTGGACTGGAACAATTTGACTCAGGTTCCGATGCCTTTATTCAAGAAGTGGTGCGCCGCAT
>CASBQE010000173.1 GCA_949127665.1 Synechococcales cyanobacterium PMM_0083 | reverse complement strand
CCATCTTCTACATTGAGTAGTCCGATGTCCTTGTTGACTTCGTGAGTTTCTTCAGGAACCCAGACCAGTGTGCCACCTTTGATGATTTCGTAGCCCTGTTTCCGGCCACCTTTATTGACTTCTATGCCCGCATATTTAACTATACCGCCTGTGGATGTCCGATAGCGGTCGTCAATGAGTTCAGCGATGATGGAGTGGTTGGGTACTTTGGTTCCTGGGGTGATTTTTAGTAGGAAACGTTGACCATCCATAGTATGGATGACGTGTTGTTCTCTACCTCCACTGGTTTCTACTTTAACTTGGGCGCTATCTAGAAGTACTGAGGCTGTGACGATTTCTATTTCTCGACTGCCTAAGATTGTCCGAACTAGTCCGCCATTATTAGTAACTAGTTTAGTTTCAGCTAGGACTGTGCCTTCTGTGACGTGATCGCCATTTTTGACGGTAGGTTCTGCGCCAGGTGGTAGGTTATAGACTTCGCCTGAGAGAATCCAAACTAGACCACTACGACCAGCTATGCGGGTGGTATTTCCTTGACGGTCTATTTTTTCTTCGGGGACGATGTTCTCAAAGAAGACCTCTCCTGCTAGGTTAGTTGCTACGTCTTTAGTTGCTCTTTCTGTTGAGCGTTGCAGCTTGACTGCTGATTCTTCTAGGATCAGATGTCCTTTTTCAACTTTCATGCCTTCTTCTACAAAGAGGAGAGAGCCTGGGTTGAGGTGATATTTAACTTTTTCTGCACCTTGTTCTGGTGGTACGATTGTTAAATCACCTGAGACTTCTACTTGTTCGCAGTCATCTCCATGAGGTGTACGAATACGACGGGTGCCTAATTCTCGACTTAAGCGGATCGTGCCACTTATGTCTGCTCTAATTGAGCGAGCAACTTCTCCTGTAAAGACCCCTCCTGTGTGGAAGGTACGCATGGTTAGCTGTGTACCAGGCTCCCCAATGGATTGAGCGGCGATAATTCCGATGGCCTCGCCTATATCTACGAAGTGACCGTGAGCTAGACTCCAGCCATAGCAGCGCTGACAGACTGAACGAGAGGATTCACAAGTTAGGGGTGAGCGGACTTTTATTTCTTCTACTGATTGTCCAATTTTTTTAGCTAGTTCGTCGTCTATATCTTGGTTAGCACGAGCGATAAGTTTTCCATTGACGATCACATCTTCTGCTACCACTCTACCTAGTAGTCGGTCTGCTAAGGGAATCAGCACGCGATCCCCGTCTTTCATCGGTGTTACTGTGAGGTTTCTGATTGTTCCACAGTCTAGTTCTCTGACGATCACATCTTGGGCAACATCGACTAGACGACGGGTCAAATACCCTGAATCTGCAGTACGCAAAGCGGTATCTACTAGACCTTTTCTGGCTCCATAGGATGAGATGATGTACTCAGTAACTGTTAGTCCTTCCCGAAAGTTAGTTTTAATTGGTAAGTCAATTAATTCTCCTTGTGGGTTAGCCATTAGTCCGCGCATCCCTACTAGCTGGCGGACTTGGCTCATATTTCCTCTTGCCCCTGAAAATGCCATCATGTAGACGGAATTTAGAGGGTCAGTGACTCGGAAGTTGCGGATTACTTCATCTTTCAGTAATTCTGAGGTACCGTTCCAGGTGTCAATTACTTTTTGAAAGCGTTCTACCTCGGTAATTTCCCCTCTTGTGTAGCGTTGTTCAGTGAGGCGAATTTCTTGTTCTGCCTCTTCTAACATGGCTTTTTTAGCTGGAGGGACCGTTAAGTCATTGACACTGATGGATACGCCTGCTTGTGTTGCGTAGCGGAAACCAAGGTCTTTGAGGTTATCTGCTAGTTGAGCACAACGTGCTGAACCATAGGTACGATAGACCCAAGCGATTAACTTTTTCAGGCGACCTTTGTCAATGGTGTGGTTATAGAAAATCATAGTTTCTAAGAAATAGTGAATAGTAGACTTAAGGCAGGGGTGAGGACTCGGTTTTAGGTTCAATAGGGGAAGCTAAAACCGATTGTTTAACTCTTTTTCTAGGATTCTTCTTCTAGATCGTTGAGTCCGAGAGATTCATAAGTTGGACGACTGGGAGTGCGTCGATGGTGGTCTACCATCAGATCTACTTCTGAATCACGACTTTCGCCATTTTCGGCTGTTTCTACTTTGTGAACGGCGATATCTAGACCTAGAGACTGTAACTCTCGCATTAAGACCTTAAATGATTCGGGCGTTCCCGGTCTAGGAATTGGCTTTCCTTTAACGATGGCGTTGAGCGCTTCATTACGTCCCTGCATATCATCTGATTTGACGGTTAGCAGTTCTTGTAGGGTATAGGCTGCACCATAAGCTTCTAGTGCCCATACTTCCATTTCTCCAAAACGCTGACCACCTTGTTGAGCTTTTCCACCGAGGGGTTGTTGAGTGACTAAGGAGTAAGGTCCTGTCGAACGGGCGTGAATTTTGTCATCTACTAGGTGGACTAGTTTGAGCATATATGCTTGCCCTACTGTGACGGGGCGATCAAATGGCTCACCCGTTCTACCGTCATAGACTTGTATTTTACCTGGATGGTTATCATTGAAGACCCATTCACGACTTGGTTTTTCTGCACCTTCTGCTAACATTCCATGTACTGTTTCTTTAGATGCTTCTTCACCGTACATTTCATCAAAGGGGGTTACTTTGAAGCGCACGCCCAGGTTTTCACCTGCCCAACCGAGGAGACATTCAAAGACTTGACCGACGTTCATACGGGAAGGTACGCCTAGGGGGTTAAGTACTATATCAACTTGACGGCCATCGGGTAGATAGGGCATATCTTCTATTGGAAGTATGCGTGAGATAATCCCTTTGTTGCCATGACGACCCGCCATCTTGTCTCCTACTTGGATTTTTCGTTTTTGGGCTACATAGACGCGGACGACCATGTTAGCGCCCGGTGGAAGTTCATCTCCTTGTTCACGGGTGAAGACGCGCACATCGACTACTCGTCCTTTTTCTCCATTGGGAACCCTTAAAGAGTTGTCTCTTACATCTCTGGCTTTTTCCCCGAAAATTGCTCTTAAAAGCTTTTCTTCTGGGGGTTGGTCTGATTCTCCTTTGGGGGTAACTTTTCCTACTAAGATATCGCCTGACTCTACCCATGCACCAGCACGGATGATCCCTCTTTCATCTAGATTCCGTAGGGCATCTTCTCCGACGTTGGGTATTTCGCGGGTGATTTCTTCTGGGCCTAGTTTGGTTTGACGGGCTTCTATCTCGTATTTTTCAATGTGGATACTGGTATAAGTATCGTCATAGACCAGTCTTTCACTGAT
>CASBQE010000172.1 GCA_949127665.1 Synechococcales cyanobacterium PMM_0083 | reverse complement strand
ATGATCGAAGAAATGGGCGGCAATCCGCGACTGAGTAAGTAAAGCGGCTGATCAAAAATGCCCAAATCCCAGGCATTGGAGTGAAACAATCCATGTCGCAAAGTGCTGCTGGCAAATAAAATCACCGCACTGATGACCACCAGCCACCGCAGCGATCGCTGTGGCACAAAAGCCTTCAAGTTCTTCACGGTCACATTACCCATGCTTGCCTTCGCCTAGAATCTTGCACCAATCTCAATAGCAGCTTTCTCCCACCAGGAAATGAATTTCCTGGCTCACAGGAAAAGTCTTCTAAAGAAGACTGGGTAAAGGTTTTAGTCCATTTTAATGGACTTAAGATATTAGCCCGGAATTTATTCCAGGGCATTTGTTGTGAGTAGTGCAAAATGTCAGTTAGCCCAAGGTCACATCAAGCGCCTGCACGAGTAAACAAGTACACGCCATCTTGTTCAACCAAAGGCTTAAATCGAGCATCGCGCTGGAGCCGATCCACCAAACCTTGCTGAAGGCTGGAGGTACTTGCCCAACCGGGATGCTGCACATTCAGCAGCACCTCGTCAAACTGATCGAAGTCGATCTTCTCTGTACCGGCGATCGCCAATTGCACCGTGGGGCGATGGGTGAGATGGGGTGCCATAGATGCGGTGGTCAAAACGCGGCTTTGGGGCTGAACTTGAGAGACAGCGCTGCGGCTTGCCTGCCAAGTGTCTAGCGAGTTGAGATAGCGATCGGTAAAGTAGCCAAACTTTGCCAGCGCCAAAAAACCAATCAATGAACAGAGCAAAATTCCTCGCCGACTTTGTACCCACCCTTTGCCATCCGCCAGGGTCGCAATGATTGCCACCATCAAAAACGGCAGCGCTGGCAAAGAATACTGATGCAACAAATCCTTTTGAGTTTCCAACGTGCTAAGCAGATTCAGCAGCAAGGTAGGAATAATGGCGATTAGCGGTGCTAGATGCTGCCAGGATAAGCCCCAAATCACAGGTAAAAATAACAGGCAAAGATATTGCAGATTGGGCAAGGTGAATAAAGTGGATAAAACCAAATTAGGTTTTAAGAATAAATTTAGGATAATTTCCCCGACGGAACTGCCCAAATAGTCAAATCGGGCAACCGATATCACACCACCAGGCGGAAAAGCAGGGATGAGAACTTGTGTGGCAAACAAGAACCAGCCACCGCCTAAGATCAGCGCGATCGCGCCACATTTTAGCCGTTTCTCAAAGAGCCAGAGCCAAAAACCCATGACAAACACGGTGAGCGATAAGGCATCTCGGCAACCCAAAATTAGGATGACACACAAGACAAACCAGCCCACTTGATTACGTCGTGCGGTCAAAATTGCAGTCAAAATCAGCGGCAGGGCAATCACCTCTGGATGAAAATCAAACAGATTCAGATTGAAAATTATGGGATGCAACAAATAAGTTGCCGCGATCGCCGTTGACTGACCGTTTTTGAGTCCCGCCTGTTGTGCCAGATGGTAGGTGGGCAGAGCGCCCATAGACAGCGCGATCGCTTGAATCCCCAACAGCCAAAACACCGAAGGATAGATTTTGTATGGGAGCGCTACAAAATACATAATCCAGTCTGCGTGTCCGCCCAAAAAGTGATATCCCCAAAAGGAAATCACGGGCGGCAATCCCTGACTCAGCAAGTAAGACAACTGGTCAAAATAGCCCAGATCGTAGGCGGTGGAGTGAAACAATAAATGCCGAATGCTGCTGCACAAAAATAAAATCGCCGTACTCATGGCAATCATTCCAGCCAGCACCCGATTATCGGTCTGCTGAAACCAACCCGGCAATGACAACTTAGACACTCGTGAGGTTTTGCTCATGCCACCACAGGCGTTTCACTAACTTCTGGGGTCGCAATCAGAGCAACATCAACCAATTCGTCGTCCAAGGCGTTCACTTCCACTCGCACACCCGGACCAAAGAATCCAGTCAGCTTTTGTTCTTTATCCTTCCAGGCTTGAGCCGGAAAAAACGGCGACTCAAATTGCAGCACTAGCGTGTAGGCTCCGTCGGTTTCCTCCTCGCGAATATTCTGCAAAATGGGGCATTCTTCATCCGTGGGGCTGAGCTTCAATGCTTTGAGAGACGTATCTAGATGGGCGCTTTGTCCATAGCGAAACCGGGTCACATCTTTACGAATCTGAGTTTGAGTCGCAGTGGATTGGCGATCGCGCAGTGCCACGATTGCTTCCGAGGTGGGCTGCGAATACGGGGCAGGTTCTAGCTCAGATGCTTTTAGCGCCAACCCGCCCAACAAAATAGGAATTCCATAGAAAAACCCGATCAAATTAAGAGTGGCATTATCCAGAATAAAGTAAGCAACAAAGCCGACAATGGTTAAGATACCACCGACCACCAACCCCACCATTCCTAAGGAAATTTGACGTAGCATAGTAATTACAATCAGTCGCGCTATAAGTAACTTGTCAGCTTTTATTATCCCTGACTCCTGAACCGCGTCACCGTCGATTGGTGAATCAAGTTTTCTGGATTGAACTATGACAACGGCTAAAGATGATCATCGACAGACTGCTAAAGAGCGGCTTTTAATGGAGCAAATCAATTCCCTCAAGCGGGAAGATGAAGTGTTGCAGAATATTTTGGCGGTGGATGTGTGGGCGATCGCCAAAACAATGGATGAATTTCATCCCGGCTTTTGGGCGGCATTCATGAAAAATCGCGAACAAGCCCTCAAGCGGTTTATGGATGAAGTAATTAAAACTAAACCCGTGGATGTGAAACGCCCCCCGTTTTTGCGTTGAGCAGGGGCAAATGACGAATGACGTTCGCGTAGCGTCTCCGTAGAAGATATGGCGAATGACGCGCGGCGAATGCTAATTCTGTTCTTCGCCTCATAGTCCTACCAGGTATTTAAGAAACGTACCTCGTAATCCCTGCGCCTACCGTAGAATGAGGTTGCATAACCCGTTGACATTTAAGAAGAAAAGGAAGGCTCATGTTAGATCCGCAAGCGATGCGAGAGCAGATTACTCAAATTGAAGGTAAGCGTGAGTTTTTGGTGAAACTATTGGAACAGCCCAACTTAGGCACCTTACGAATTGATGTGAATCAAGCGATCGAAGAAGTGGATGACTTGATTGATGAATTCAAGCGCACCTTTCCTGACAATTTGGTAGGAAATTAATTTCCAATGGTTAATCGCGGCGATCTAGGCTCAGTTTTGAGCAGGGTGTTTACATGGAGCCAAAGGTAGGCTCAGAGCCTGATTTAGATGACTTATCAGCCAACCAGCCAGTCCGATCATTGCCTGGTTCACAGTCAAGATCAATCCTTGAAGCACAGGGGAAGCGTCGATCTGGGATGCGCTGGTTGGTTGCGTCAGGGGCGATCGCGGTGTTCGGCATCGGTGGCTGGTTTGCCTACCATCGGTTTCTGCAACCCGCTCCAACGCCAGTTGCGGTGAGCTTGATTCCGGTGAAACGCGGCACCGTGGAGCTAACCACCAGTGAAAGTGGAGTGGTGGAGCTGGATAATCAACAAGTTTTGACATCACCAGAGGATGCGACTGTTGAGCAAGTATTCGTTCGGGCGGGCGATCGCGTCAAGGCGGGTGCGCCACTGATCGTTTTGCGGAATCGAGAGGGACAACAACAGCAGCAAAATCAGATCATTGAAAACCAAAAATATCT
>CASBQE010000171.1 GCA_949127665.1 Synechococcales cyanobacterium PMM_0083 | reverse complement strand
CGATCGCAGCTACGAATTAGTGGTTTGAGCAGCCAAAAGCTGCTTTAGTTTCTCTAGATCTTGTGCCCATCGAGGATCAGGCTGGACACTTTCTAAATCAGGGCTAGCGGTTTCACCTTTGCGGGCTTTAGCATTAGCTCCCTTCACTCCAGCACCGCCTTTACGCGCTGCACTAGGTGCGGGAACAGAAGTATCAGCACCAGGCTGCAAATCATCCTCTTTCTCTTTGGTTCGAGGTAACGCTTTCTCAATTTTGATCGGGTTGTCATTCAACACATGTCCGTTAAACTTTTCGATGAATGCATCTGCCTCTTCATCTGTTTTAACGGTCACAAAGCCAAAGCCTCTGCACTTGTTCGTTTTTCGATCAGTGATCAGCTTGGTAGAAATTGAATCCGCTAATTCTACAAAAACCTCCTCAAGCTCTTGACGAGTTAGCTCTTCCGATAAGTTGCCTATGTATAGACGAACGGACATTGAAGATACCTCCAGACTTAGATATTAACTAAACAAACTTTTTCTGTTAACGCGAGACATCATGCAGTGATGCATACACCCAAAACCTGACAAAACTATTTTTTGCATTAAACAAATACTTAAAACGCAGTCTTCTAAAGCAAAACCATGATGACTCACAAGTTCGTTGGTTGCGTTAATTAAACAAAGCTGCGATCGCATGACTGTTACGCAAGACTTAAGATATAAATCGCTGAACAAATTGAGGGGTTGCTCTAATGTGTTGCTTTGTTGAGTACGTATGCCATCCATTAAGGTATCACGGTAGCTCTGCCCTTGCCATGCCGGAACAGAATTTCTGCCTATCGATTGCTAAGTCGCTGTCTCTTTAAAGAGGTGCGGTTTATTAAGCCAAAAATAAACGTACTAGAAATCTGAGATGTTTCACCTTATTGTAACTGAACTGTAACAACATTCTTAGCGGCAAACCTTACTAGAAGACAAACTCACTGCGTCGTTTCTAGTCTTCGGCAAAAATATATCGATACAGTTCGGCAGGATCAGGCTCTGGGCTTTCCAATGCAAATTCAACAGCTTGATCAACTTGTGCTTGAATTTTCTTTTCGATTGCCTTTAGATCCTCTAAGGTTGCCAAGTTTTGTTCGATTAAATAAGCTGAAAACTTTTTAATTGGATCGCGCGCAAACCAGAGTTCCTTTTCAGCTTTAGAGCGGAGTTCATCTGGGTCTGCCAGCGAATGCCCCCGGAAGCGATAGGTGAGGCATTCGATTAAAGTCGGACCTTCGCCAGCGCGTGCCCTTGCCACCGCTGCTTGAGCCACGGTATGGACTGCCATGATATCCATACCATCCACTTCTACTCCAGGCAAACCAAACACACTTGCCTTCTTATAAATCTCTGGCTGGGCGGTTGAGCGATCGTGCGCCATGCCGATCGCCCACTTATTATTTTCCACCACGAATAAAATAGGTAATTTCCACAGTGCCGCCATATTCAGGCATTCAAAAAACTGACCATTATTGGTTGTGCCATCGCCAAAAAAAGCAGCAGTCACTTGATCGGCGCTTTCATCTCCCATCACTTCCCGTCGATATTTAGATTGAAAAGCAGCTCCAGTAGCAACAGGGATGCCTTCGCCAATGAAAGCAAACCCGCCCAATAAGCGATGCTCGGCAGAAAAGAGATGCATAGAGCCACCCCGCCCTTTGCTGCAACCCGTGGCTTTACCAAATAGTTCTGCCATGACGTTTCGCGCAGGAACCCCAGCGCTGAGAGCATGGACGTGATCACGATACGTGCTGCAAACGTAGTCTTCGCCGGGGCGCATCGCTTTGATGACTCCGCTGGATATGGCTTCTTGCCCATTGTATAAGTGGACAAATCCAAACATTTTGCCGCGATAATACATTTCAGCGCATTTATCTTCAAAGAAACGCCCTAAAATCATGTCTTCATAAAGCACCATCCCTTCTTGTTTAGTAATGGTGACGATCGCAGATGGCGAACTGGGAATCATCCTTTCCTGAACCATGGGCGTTGTTTTGACCTCAGACATGCTTTAACAACTTTCCTAGAATATATGTTGCTGACCGGAATATTTTGCTTATCCTAAGTGTTAAGCTTCCACTTTATTAGGGATGTAAACTTACACGTTATGAGGTGAGCCGACCAATCAACGATCCGTCTATTTAGCATCTTGACAGGATGCTGTGAGACGCTACCATATTAACTTGCTTCTTACCGTTGGGGAAGTCTCCTGTGCGTATTCCGCTTGATTATTATCGAATTCTGGGCTTGCCCATTCAGGCGACCAACGACCAGTTGCGCCAAGCTCATCGCGATCGCACGTTGCAGTTGCCCCGACGAGAATATTCCGATGCGGCAATTAACGCTCGGAAGCAACTGATTGATCAAGCTTATGCCGTGTTGTCCGATTCAGAACATCGACAGCGGTATGACACTAGCTTTCTTGCCAAAACCTATGAATTTTCTCCTGAGACTGATCTTCTCTCAGCCCACGCTCCCTCAGCCTATGTCGGGGCAACCGATATTGCCGAAATCGATCCCCACGCACCTAGCATCGAAATTGAGCAGCCTCAATTTATTGGCGCACTGTTGATCTTGCAAGAATTGGGAGAGTATGAGCTTGTCCTCAAGTTGGGAAGACCTTTTTTAACTGGAGGAACCGCCAGCTTAAAAGAAGGGCAATATGGAGAGCCTGCAATTGTTTTTTCGGATGTGGTGCTGACAGTCGCGTCGGCATGTCTTGAACTAGGACGAGAGCAATGGCAGCAGACTCAATATGAAAACGCCAGTGAAGCCCTCGAAACTGGTCAACAGCTTTTGCTGCGAGAGGGACTGTTTGCCAATGTGCGAGGAGAAATTCAATCTGACTTATATCGGTTGCGCCCCTACCGCGTGTTAGAGCTACTTGCAGCTTCGGAGGAAATGGTAGATGCTCGGAGTAAAGGCATTGGGCTGTTACAGGCAATGCTGCAAGATCGCGGCGGGATTGATGGAGCAAAGGATGATCAATCGGGTCTGAATGTAGATGATTTTTTGCGTTTCATTCAGCAGATCCGCGCCTATCTGACGGCGGAAGAGCAGCAGTCCTTATTTGAGCGGGAGGCAAATCGTCCTTCGGCAGTGGCAACCTATCTGGCAGTGTATGCGCTGTTGGCAAGAGGCTTTGCCGATCACTACCCAGAGTTGGTGCAGCGGGCAAAGCAGTATTTGACTCGACTCAGCGATCGCCAAGATGTGAACTTGGAAAAAGCGGTCTGTTCTTTGTTGCTGGGTCAAACTGAGGAAGCCAGTCAAGCGTTGGAACTGAGTCGAGAGCAAGACTCGATCGCGTTTATCCGTCAGCATTCTCAAGACTCGCCTGATCTACTGCCTGGGCTTTGCCTATATACAGAGCGCTGGTTTCAAGATGAAGTGTTTCCCCACTTCCGAGATTTGGCACAGTGTCAAGTAGCCCTCAAGGAATATTTTGCTGATCCACATGTACAAAGCTATTTAGAGCAGTTGCCCGATGCGGAAGCGGCTAGTCACCAGCGACCCTTCCAGTCTTCAGAAGGTGCAGACCTATCCAATCAAGCTGTGACTAATCGGGTGGCAGTGGCGATCTATGGGTCTAGTGGGAATGGGTTTCAGCCTGTGATGGAACGTGAACCCGCTGCCAATTCTGCCTCCTATGCAAACTGGGAGCGAGAAGCCGATCAAGAATCGTTGATTGCAGCCGCAAAAGCTCGAATTGTCTCTCGTTCAGCAACTGCAACGTTAGGCTCTGATATGCAAAATGGCTCGATGATGCCAATGGCAGAGAGAGATAGTGAAGAATCAATTGGTGGCAAGCAAGAACTGCCTACGCGCTCTACGGAACAGATTCTTAGTCGCGGCGATCGCCCACATTCAGTCAACAGCGGTGGCTCAGGTCGGAATCGTCGGGGCGATCGCTTTAAAATCGCTCCCCAGTTTGCCCGCTGGTTGCTACCCGGATTGGCGCTCTTAGGGGTCGTCGCCCTAGGTTTTTTCCTCTCCTGGCTTGCCAAAGGATGGCAAAACCCCGCCAATCAGGTTGCCCAGCAGCAAGATGAAAAACTATTGGTGCAGTTGGATAAACCGCTGATTGACTTAGCGGATGGCGCACCACTCACTGCGACCACCCTGGATAAACAGTCGGCTCAAGCGGTGCTTTCCTCATGGCTCGCTGCAAAATCTAAGGCAATGGGTTCTACCTACGAAATTGACCAGCTAGACACCATTCTGATCAATCCCAGCCTTTCGGCTTGGCGCACGGATGCAGAAGATCTTAAACGCAACGGCGAATACCGAGTTTATCAACACGATGTCACAGTTGAGAGCGTAGAACTATTGCCAGCTAGTCTGACTGCGGAAACCAGCACTCCCAGCCCTGAAGCCAGTGTTTCTGCTTCAGATACGGCTAACCCTAGTTTGGCAGCATCGCCTGCGATCGCCGGAAGCAATAGTGCATCGCCGAGTCCTAGTGTAATTTTACCGAGTCTATCGCCCTCAACAACGTCCGGTACTGCTAGCGCGAATGAAGCAAAAGTAGTGGCTAATGTCAAAGAAACGACGGAAATCTTCCGCAATGGCAAGGTTGATGGATCTCCCCAAACCGATAATTTACGGGTTCAATACAATTTGGTGCGGCGGGATGGCAAATGGCGGATTCAAGATTGGCAAATGCTTTAGATCCATTTTGTAGTGAAGGGATCAAGCTTGGAAACTACGCCGAAACGCTTTTTCATTGCGCTGGTGCCGCCTCCAGAGATTCAAGCGATCGCCAACCGCATTAAGCACCAGTTTGCCGGCGAGTATGCCAGCCAAGCCGCCCAAAAGTCGCCGCCTCACATTACGCTACAATCGCCGTTTGAGTGGATGCTGCCAGATTTGTCCAACTTGGAGTCGCCGCTCGCTAAATTTGCCATGCAGCAAGCACCGTTTGCAGTGGAGTTGCATGGATTTGCAGCATTTCCACCCAAAGTAATTTATATCGACGTGGTGAAAACCGCTGCTCTAATCAATCTGCAATCCAGTTTGATGGCTGATTTAGAGGCAACCTTGGGAATTGTAGATATACCCTCAAAGCAGCGCACCTTCACGCCTCACATGACCGTTGCTTTTAGAGATTTAACTGAGCCAAATTTCAATGCAGCATGGCAAGTATTTCAACGGCGATCGCTCCAGCTTCAATTTCTGGCATCTTCCCTCAGTTTGCTGCTTCACGATGGGCATCAATGGCATATCCACAAAACGCTGCCATTTTCTGAAAAAGTTTACTCTCCGTAGTCGGTGCTACCCAGATCGAAAAAACAAGAGGCTATGATGAACTTTTATAAAACTTGTTTGTGATTGATGCATTGAAAGAGAACTTTAGCCACTTGTTCAGAAGGATAATGTACAAATGACCCAAGTTGCTGAGACTTCTCTTCATCGGGTTGTGATTGTGGGCGGCGGTTTTGGTGGGTTATATGCCGCAAAATCCTTGCAGCGATCGCCCGTTCAGGTCACGCTCATCGATCGACGAAATTTTCATCTGTTTCAACCGCTGCTCTATCAAGTTGCCACGGGTAGTTTGTCACCGGCTGACATCTCCTCGCCCTTGCGCGGCATTTTGAGCCACTGCAAAAACACCAGCGTTTTGATGGACGAAGTCATAGACATCGATCCGCAGCAGCAAATCGTCAAAATGCAGGGACAGGACATTGCCTACGATTCGCTGATTGTGGCAACGGGAGTTAGCCATCATTATTTTGGTAACGACCATTGGAAGACCACCGCGCCCGGTTTGAAGACAGTTGAAGACGCGCTGGAGATGCGTCGTCGAATTTTTAGTGCGTTTGAAACCGCAGAAAAAGAACTCGACCCAGAGAAGCGGCAAGCATGGTTGACCTTTGTGATTGTGGGCGGTGGACCAACAGGCGTAGAACTGGCAGGCGCGATCGCCGATCTTGCCTTTAAAACCCTGAAAAAAGACTTTCGCAGCATCGACACCGCCGAAGCCAAAATCCTGTTGCTCGAAGGCATGGATCGTCTGCTGCCGCCCTATCCACCTGATCTATCTGAAAAAGCCGCGATCGCCCTCACCAAGCTAGGAGTCACCGTTCGCACCAAAACCCTGGTGACGAATATCGAAGACAACATTGTCACTGCAAAACAGGGCGACCATATCGAGCAAATTCCTGCTCGCACCATTCTTTGGGCAGCCGGAATTAAAGCGTCTGGCATGGGAAAAGTTTTGGCAGACTGCACGGGAGTCAGCCTCGATCGTATGGGCAGAGTCTTGGTGGAACCCGACCTCAGCATCGCAGGACATCCCAATATTTTCGTGATTGGCGACCTGGCAAACTTTGCCCACCAAGGTGAAAAGCCACTTCCCGGCGTAGCTCCAGTTGCGGTTCAAGAAGGAAAATATATTGCCAAACTGATCACCGCACAACTGCGGGGGAACACGCTACAGCCGTTCCATTATGCAGAAGTCGGCAACCTGGCAGTGATTGGGCAAAATGAAGCCGTTGCGGATTTAGGCTTCGTTAAGCTGTCAGGTTTCTTTGCCTGGTTCGTTTGGATCTTTGCCCACATTTACTACCTAATCGAATTTGATAACAAATTAGTCGTGATGATTCAGTGGGGCTGGAGCTACTTCACCCGCAATCGCGGCGCTCGGCTGATTACGGGTGAGGGCACCTTCGGTCAGGTTGAAACCGGTAATGGTGATGAGCGATCGCCCTCAGAACGAAAATCCCCGGTTGAAGTGTAAGCCGTAGATATCTAACGGTAGTAGCCTTGATACCAATCGACAAAGCGTTCAATTCCATCCGCGATTGTGGTGTTGGGCGCAAAGCCTAAATCTGTTGACAACGCCTGCACATCCGCATAGGTAGTCAGCACTTCTCCTGGCTGCATGGGTAGCAGGTTCAGAGTCGCCGATTTGCCCAACGCTTTTTCTAGCGTTTGAATCAGCGTCATCAGTTCAATCGGCTGATTGTTGCCAATGTTATAAATGCGGTAGGGCGCTTTACTGTCTGGCTGTTCCGCCAGATCTAAGCGGCAATCGACTCCCTCAGGCGGGTGCAGCATCACCCGCACGACCCCTTCAATAATGTCGTCGATGTAGGTAAAGTCGCGCTGCATTTTGCCAAAGTTATAGACATCGATCGCCTCTCCGGCAAGGATGGCGCGGGCAAATTTGAAATATGCCATATCGGGTCTGCCCCAAGGACCATAGACGGTGAAAAACCGAATTCCAGTCATGGGCAAACCATACAAATGGCTGTAGGTGTGAGCAATCAGTTCGTTCGCTTTTTTTGTGGCGGCATACAAAGAAACTGGATGATCAGTGCGATCGCTCTCTGCAAAAGGCACTTTTGTATTGGCACCATACACCGAACTAGATGAAGCAAAAACGAGGTGCTTAATCGCTTGCTGGCGGCACCCTTCCAGCACATTCACAAAGCCCGATACGTTGCTGTCGATATACGTCCATGGGTTTTGCAACGAGTACCGGATTCCTGCTTGAGCTGCCAGATTCACCACACAATCAAACGGCTGCTGTTGAAATAAATTAGCAATTCCAGCGCGATCGCTCAAATCTAGCTCTTGAAACGTAAAGCCAGACTGGGACTGCAACTGGGCAAGGCGATCGCGCTTTAAACTGACCGCATAATAGTCATTCAAATTATCAATGCCATACACCTGCATTCCATCCTGCAACAGCCGCCGCGCCAGATGGAACCCAATAAAACCAGCCGTACCCGTCACTAAAACTTTCATCCAGCCATTCTACTTAAGCGTTGGGACTTGTCTCAAAATTTTACAAAGTCAGAAGCCAGAAGTCGTTGAGTAGCTATACTTCTAGCTTCTAAGTTCTGAAAAATTCAACCTATTAAGTCACATTTCACTCGCGCTCTAAAACAGCCCGCGAACGGGCGCGGGTCGGGATGGGGGGGCTTGCGGGGCAGGCTGTGCGAAAGGAGGCGTGATGATTGGCTGAGGAGACAAATCCTGTGGGACTTGCAGCGGCGATTCTACATAAGGAATAAAGGTTGGATCGACTTCTCGCGGAAATGCCTGAGTGTCAATGCAGGAACTCAGCGCGATCGGAGACGATAACCCCGCTCCACCGCGACTGATACCCACAACGCAATTGGCGTATTGCACAGGCTGCAAGCTCCGACGACAGCTATCTAACACTTCACCTGCGACCGAATCTTTTAAAGCTCGGCTGATATCTGTGACGCAAAATGCCATGTCTTCTGGGCGGCGAACTTGGCGACACGCATTCAGCGCGTCGGTCGGCTCATAGCCACTAACTCTGCTAATATCCAGTACGCAGGTAGACAAATTCTGGGGAAACTGTGCCCGTGAGCAAGCCGAAACCGCTAGCTCTGCGGAAATCTTGAGGTTGATCAAATAAGCGGCACAGTTGCGGAAATCTGTTTGGGAATCCTTACGAGCCGCGATCGCCGGAGAAATAGGAGCCGCGATCGCCGCCAACCCAGAGAGAATCACCATGCTGGCTAAGGTTTTAGGTAAACGAGTTGCCCACAGATGAGAGATTTCAGACAAACTAAATGGGCAGATCCGGAGTAATTTCATACCTTTTGCAGCATTAACGACACATTGTAAGACAGAAGAATCAAGTTCAAAGCGTGAGACTAGAATAACCGCAATTTAGCCAAAAGCAACGAGCAAGACGATTCAAAGTTACCCGATTGGCTGATATTCAAGCTGCTTTCGGAAATATGCAGTTATTTACAGAAACAACCTGCAAAAGGAGCATAAGCGATCGCCATTATTTTCTCTGAGTACATGAAGAAATTCTAATTTTTCCTGCATAACTGATACTAAAAAGCCCTCTCGCACCCTAATTTCATGCCTGTTGATCTACTACAGTGATAAAGGTGGATGATAAATTCACTGATCTGCCGAGAGGATAGCCCGTATGCATTTGAGTGAGCTTAGCCACCCTAACCAGTTACACGGTTTGTCTGTGTATCAACTTCAGCAAATTGCCCGCCAGATTCGCGAGAAGCATCTGGAAACCGTTGCTGCAATTGGTGGGCACCTGGGTCCTGGTTTAGGGGTGGTAGAACTGACGATTGCTCTGTATCAAACTTTAGACCTCGATCGCGACAAGGTGATTTGGGATGTGGGACATCAAGCCTATCCCCATAAAATGTTGACCGGACGCTACGCCCGATTCAACACCCTCCGTCAAAAAGATGGCATTGCTGGATATTTGAAGCGCTGCGAAAGCAAATTTGACCATTTTGGCGCGGGTCATGCGTCCACCAGCATTTCTGCTGCCCTTGGGATGGCGATCGCCCGCGATCTTCAAGGCGATAACCATAAAGTGGTAGCGGTGATTGGCGACGGCGCTTTGACTGGCGGCATGGCGCTCGAAGCCATCAACCACGCTGGACATTTGCCCAAAACCAACTTGCTGGTGGTGCTTAACGATAACGAGATGTCGATTTCGCCCAACGTGGGAGCGATCCCCCGCTATCTCAACAAAATGAGGCTGAGTCCACCCGTTCAGTTCATTTCCGAAAATCTAGAAGAACAAATCAAGCATTTACCATTTGTGGGAGACACCATTTCCCCCGATTTGGCGCGGATCAAAGAAAGCATGAAGCGGCTAGCGGTGCCCAAGGTTGGAGCCGTCTTTGAAGAACT
>CASBQE010000170.1 GCA_949127665.1 Synechococcales cyanobacterium PMM_0083 | reverse complement strand
TTACTGCATTCTCTTTAAGATTAGCCAAGCAACCCTAGCAGCCTTCATCCCCTTTAGCACTAGGATTGTAACCATACATAGACAGCGTAGTGGCAAACAACCTTAACCATGAGGAAAAGTTAGCCACCGTGCTAAAAACAAATATTAGGACTGTGCCCTTATGCAAAAACTCAAAGTTGGACTTCTGTTTGGTGGCTGCTCTGGCGAACATGAGGTATCCATCCTCTCCGCAAGAGCGATCGCACAGGCGCTCACCACCGATGAAAATCAGAGCCGCTATGAGTTGCTGCCGTTTTATATTCAGAAAAACGGAGTCTGGTGTGGAACGGCGATCGCCCAAAAAGTGCTTGAATCCATGACTCCATCTCAGCTTGAAACCGCTGCCATTCGCTCAGATGCTCACCATCTCTGGCAGTTTCCCTCAGCAGTCAGTGATGTGGATGTTTGGTTTCCTGTGCTGCATGGACCCAATGGCGAAGATGGCACCGTCCAAGGCTTACTAACGCTAATGCAAGTGCCGTTTGTGGGATCGGGAGTGCTGTCTGCTGCCGTGGGAATGGATAAAGTTGCGATGAAGCAAATATTTGCTCAAGCTGGTTTGCCGCAGGTTAAGTATATGGCAGTCACGCGATCGCAAATCTGGTCTGACCCCTGCGTTTACACGAAATTGTGTGACCAAATTGAAGCCACGCTTGGCTACCCATGCTTTGTCAAACCCGCCAATCTTGGGTCTTCTGTAGGAATTTCAAAAGTCCGCGATCGCGCTCAGTTAGAAGCCGCCCTCGATAGTGCTGCCACCTACGATCGCCGCATCATCGTTGAAGCAGGCGTTGTTGCACGAGAAGTAGAATGCGCGGTGCTAGGCAATGATTATCCCAAAGCTTCGACCGTGGGTGAAATTACTTATCAAAGTGACTTTTATGACTACGAAACCAAATACACCGTTGGCAAAGCAGATTTAATCATTCCCGCTGCGTTACCGACTGCCATCACCGCCCAAATTCAAGAGATGGCAATTCGCGCCTTTGCCGCGATCGACGGGGCAGGATTGGCACGAGTCGATTTTTTCTACGTTGAATCTACTCAAGAAATTTTGATTAATGAAGTCAACACGCTGCCCGGATTTACGGCAACCAGTATGTATCCTCAATTGTGGGCGGCAGTTGGAATTTCTTTTGCTGAGTTAGTTGATCAACTGATTCGATTTGCGATCGATCAACATAGCCCTTCTACTTCAGAAGTCTCTACTTCTACACCTCAACAGAGTTAGTCATGCAAAAGAATGGGAACTCTAATAGATAAGGAAGGAGTGTAAAAAGTTCGACTCTACAAATAGATGAGGAAGCATGTAAAAAATGCTACATTGCTAAATCTTAGATTGATTCAAATAATGTGATTAATCTTTCAGTGAAGTGGAGCAGCCCATGCTTTTATTGTAGAAATTAGCAATAAATCCAAGAATGGATAGTCAGTTTATTTGCTTGACTGCAAGCGTTTCACACGCTAAAAGCTTTTGTCTTTACCGTCTTTAAGTCTTTTCAAGAAGAAAGTTGCCTAAAGTTAAAACTCTAATTTTTTATCTATCAGTTAACATCTACGTACTAGATCAATCCTCCGGATACACACTCAAAATATCAGTATCAGTAGGTATGAACCAAGATGACAACTTTATTAATCTCCTCATACTTCATTTTTTGATAAAGCTGTTTTTTATCAAGATGATGCTTGGTTGATTTTGCGCTATAAAGCCTAGTAAGGTTTAGAAATTAATGGAGAGCGAGAAATCTAATGCTGGATAAAAAGTCTTTAGAAGCCTTCAAATAGTAGTTAAGTAGTCGGTACAAGGAAGTTCAAATGAATGTTTTACCTACAGAAATCCCGGATGTCCTAATAATTGAGCCACGAGTTTTTCAAGATGATCGTGGTTTTTTTCTGGAAGGCTACAACGGTAAAGCATTTGCTGATAAAGCTGGAATCACAGAGCCGTTTGTTCAAGATAATCACTCTTGTTCCAGTCAAAATGTTTTGCGTGGGCTTCATTATCAAATCGAACATGCTCAGGGCAAGCTAGTCCGGGCGATCGCGGGTGCTATTTTCGATGTTGCCGTTGATATTCGCAAGCATTCTCCAACCTTTGGACAATGGGTAAGCTATACGTTAAGTGCTGAAAATAAGCGAATGCTTTGGGTTCCACCGGGATTCGCTCATGGCTTTATGGTGATCTCCGAAGTCGCTGAGGTGCTTTACAAAACGACGGATTACTATGCTCCTCAGCATGAGCGTTCTATTCTTTGGAATGATCCAGATTTAGGAATTAATTGGCCTTTAGATGGAAAGCCGACTTTGTCGGCAAAAGATCAAGCAGGAAAGCCCCTAAAGTTTGCTGATGTATATCCGTAGTTCAGGTCGAATAGTTCAGGTCGGATAGTTCAAGTCAACTGTTTAAGTCAACCGTTCACCAATCATTGAGAGTCTTCTAATGAAAGCAATCATTTTAAGTGGTGGGAAGGGTACACGACTGCGCCCTCTAACCTACACCGGAGCGAAGCAACTGGTTCCCGTGGCAAATAAGCCGATTCTTTGGTATGGAATTGAATCTATTGTGGCAGCAGGGGTTACAGATATTGGAATTGTAATTAGCCCTGAAACGGGTGAAGAGGTGAAGGCGAAAACTGGAAATGGCGATCGCTTTGGTGCCAATATTAGCTACATTCTGCAAGAGCAACCCGCAGGTCTTGCCCATGCCGTCAAGGTTGCCCGACCCTTTTTAGGCGACTCCCCGTTTGTGATGTATTTGGGAGACAACCTGATTCAAAATGAATTGGGTGGATTTCTAAACGACTTCAAAGAAAGCCACATTGATGCCTTAATTATGCTGCGTCCTGTGCTAAATCCCTCAGCCTTTGGGGTAGCTCAGATCGATGAACAAGGTCGAGTGATCAACCTAGTTGAAAAACCCAAAGTTCCTCCTTCAAACCTAGCGCTCGTAGGAATTTACTTCTTTGCGCCAACGATCCATGACGCGATCGATCGCATCCAACCGTCGCCGCGAGGTGAGCTTGAAATCACCGATGCGATTCAAAACTTGATCAACCATCAGCAAAAGGTCGAAGCCCGCCAGATTGAAGGATGGTGGCTTGATACTGGTAAAAAAGACGACCTTTTAGAAGCCAATCAAATCGTTTTAGACACCTGTTTGCAGTCCAATATTTTGGGTGAAGTCGATGACAAAAGCCAAATTTCTGGGCGGGTGCAGATTGGAGCTAGGTCGAAATTGATTAACTGCACAGTTCGAGGACCGGTGATTATTGGCGAAGATTGCCACCTGGAAAACTGTTTTATTGGTCCTTATAGCAGCGTTGATAATCAAGTAACCTTGATTGAAGCCGATCTAGAACATAGTGTTATTTTACGGGGTGCCAGCATTATTGGCATTCAGCAGCGGATTGTAGATAGCGTCATTGGGCAGCGCGCCCAACTGAAGGTAGCGCCTAAACGCCCTAAAGCTCTCCGCTTTATGATTGGCGATGATTCGCAAATCGAACTAGCCTAGATCTTTGCCATTAACCCGGCAATGTTTGCTCGTAGCCATTTTGAAATTGTCGAACGAACTGTAGGGGCGAGTCTTGTTCCTGCCCACTAGAGTTGAAAGCACCCACAAGAGGTGTCCCTACCCAACGTCAATGTCAGATCTTTAATTGCCGATTTAATCGTTTGCACATAATCTTGCGAACTCAAATCGTCGGGTAATCTGCTGACAGAGAGTATTTTCATTCTGCCAAATCTAGTTCTGAGGTTTAAGACTCCCTATTCGCGGATGCTCAATTGTAGTTATCTTTTATAGGGAGTTCCTTAACGCTGAGTTAAGGAATTGGCGATTGGTTGAGTGAGGCTCATCTGGAATTCACCTATGCATTGGACTGTTGCAGCGCCTTTTATTCATAACTTGGAGACTGACGGGGAATGGCTAGTTCCCCATATTCTTGGCGATCGCCATCAGTTCAGCATTATTCCACGCGCAAAACCTTTAGCGAATTGGCATAATCGGTCTTCATCGGCTACAGATTATCAGGAGTGGTTAGTCTACTTGCAGCAAGGTAAAAATGCGGTCAAAGAGACTGATGGAGGAGTGGTGACCGTTTTCCCGCAGTTGGCTTCGGCAGTGGGCATTCAACAGCGGGCTTCTCGCAGGCGAATTCCAGTGGTAGCGTGGCTTTTTAACGTAGGCACTTGCCCAAGTGGGATGCGGCGTTGGCTAGCACAGGCTAGTTTGCAGGATATTGACCGTTTCGTGGTTCACACGCGCCGTGAATGTGATATTTACAGCCAGTGGTTAGGACTGCCTCAAGAGCGGTTTGAATTCTTGCCTTACCAAGTCTCAGACATTCCAATCACCTATTCAGAAAACACAACGCAGCCTTTTGTGGCGGCAATCGGGTCTGCTCATCGAGATTTTTCAACTTTATTTACCGCGATCGCAAAGCTGAATTTTTCAACGGTTGTCGCATCTGGACCCCGTGCCTTAGCAGGGTTAGAGCTACCTGCTTGCGCTCAAGCACCCTTAGGAATTGTCAAAGCAGATTGCTTGCGACTCGCTCAAGAAGCCTGCATTAATGTAGTGCCCTTACTATTCGATGAGCGAGTGACTGCGGCGGGTCAAGTGACGATTGTGGAAGCGATGCGAATGGGGCGGGCGGTAATTGCCTCCCGGTGTAATGGCATCGAAGATTACATCATTCATGGAGAAACCGGGCTATTAGTAGAACCTCAATCGGTTGAGGATTTAGTGCAAGCATTAGATTTGTTGTGGAATGATCAAGACCTGCGAAACCGATTAGGACAAAATGCTATGCGGTATGCGGCTCAGAATTTCTCAGATGAGGCGGCTGGAAGAGCGCTGAGCAAAATATTAAATGAACTTGAGGAGTCAATTCATCAGAAGTAATTTTAAACGCTGCGTTGTCAGGGATTATACGGAACTCATTCGCATCTTGTGTCTCTTATAACAGCAGTAATATCTCGCAATATTGATCCAGATAAGCCAACATTGGAGCATCAGAGTGCGTGATTAAAATAAGTTGACGTTTGATTTTGGTTTGTAGTAGTTAGCAAATTTTGAACAGGTAGACCAATGACTTCTTTTGATTCAAATCAGCCTTTGAGAAAGCCCCGTAGACTGATTGTGACGGGTGGTGCCGGATTTATTGGAGCCAATTTTGTTCACTATTGGTGCCAAAAATATCCAGTCGATCGCGTGGTGGTGTTAGATGCGCTCACCTATGCAGGCAATCGCCAAACCTTGGCAGTGTTGGATGATCATCCAAATTTTCGCTTTGTGAAAGGAGATATTTGCGATCGCCCCGTGATTGATGCACTTCTACAAGAAGAAGCCATCAATATGCTCGTCCACTTTGCCGCAGAGTCCCACGTCGATCGCTCCATTTTGGGACCCGATGCCTTCGTTCGCACCAACGTAGTCGGCAGTTTCACCCTATTAGAAGCATTTCGTCAGCATTGGCAATCCGCAGATCGTCCGACTGATTACCGATTTCACCATGTGTCCACCGATGAAGTGTATGGCAGCCTCAGCCCAACCGATCCACCTTTTTCTGAAACCACTGCCTACACGCCCAATAGCCCCTATTCTGCGTCTAAAGCCGGAAGTGATCATCTTGTGCGGGCTTATCACCATACCTATGGAATGCCAACTACAATCACCAATTGTTCCAATAATTACGGTCAATACCACTTTCCCGAAAAGCTGATCCCGTTAATGGCTATCAACATTTTGATGGGTAAGCCTTTGCCCGTTTATGGAGATGGACAGAACATTCGAGACTGGCTATATGTGGGCGATCATTGCAGCGCGATCGATACGGTGCTGCATTTGGGCACAGTTGGTGAAACCTATAATGTAGGCGGCAACAACGAAGTCAAAAACATTGACCTCGTGCATATGCTGTGCGACTTGATGAATGAATTAGCGCCCAATTTGCCAGTTCGCCCCGCCCAAGAGTTGATTACCTATGTCAAAGATCGCCCAGGGCACGATCGCCGCTATGCAATCAACTCCACCAAACTGCAAACCGAACTCGGCTGGACTCCTTCAGTTACAGTACAGCAAGGGCTACGGCTTACAGTGGAATGGTTTTTAGCCAACGAAGATTGGTGGAAGCCTCTGCTGTCTGAGGAATATCAAGCCTACTACCGCAAAGTTTACGCTTAAAAGGTTTACGCCTAAAGGATTTATGCCTAAGATACATCGGTGTTTTAGGATTTCATTTCTTGAAACACCGATTTCTGGCTTGTCTTCAGCATGAATACCCACCCAACTCTCGCGCCCCTTCCTCATCCGGTTTATTTTGTACGGAATGATTCAGCCCTGTGTGAGCAGTTTCAAACCGTCACCCAAATGCCTGCGTTTGCTGATTATTATCGTCCTGAGTGGGGCGGCAGCAGTTCGTGGATTGTGCAGACTTATCTACAGTTGAAGCTGCGCGGATTGGATGTGCATTTAGTCGATCGCTACGTTCGCGATCGCATCTGTGTCGTTTCGCGAGAAGAGCTAATGCAGCGTAGCCTGTGGCAAGGGTTGCCTTTCAACAGCTATTTGGTTGTGTGCCAACAAGATCGCCCCCGCCCCGAAATTTGCGCCCATCGGATTGTGCAAAATTCGCTAAATATTTTGGCTCCAACGGATCATTTGATGCAGTATTGGGTGCAACCAGAGTTGCGATCGCGCAATTCAGATCGCGGTACTCAAGTTAACACGTTGGCATTTAAAGGACGCTGGTATTATCTACCCGAAGCGTTTAAAAACTCTGAGTTTGTCTCTCAACTCACCTCGCTGGGGTTTACCTTTTCAACCCTGCCAGATTATCAGGTGAGTCTGTCAGATTGGAGCGAATTTTCTGAGACAGATGTTGTGCTAGCAATTCGGTATTCAAGCCGGGAATACTTGGAATCAAAGCCCGCTTCTAAGTTGATTAACGCTTGGTTTGCGGGTTGCCCTGCCCTATTAGGTGCCGAACCTGCCTATCAAGCCCTCCGAAAATCCGATCTGGATTATATTGAAGTTCATACTCCAGAGGATGTGATTGCCGCCTTACAAAAATTGCGCGACAATCCAGGTTTATATCAAGCAATGGTTGAAAATGGCTGGATGCGATCGCAAGAATTCACACCCGATCAACTCTCGCTCAATTGGCGCAACCTCCTAGCTGGTGATATTTCTGAAGGGTTCGCGGAGTGGTTAGGGCGATCGCCCCTGTGGAAAGCAACTGGACGACCCCTGCAATTTGGCTATCGTATGATCCAGCAGGAAAGAGAGCGTCGGCGATTTAATACGGTGAGTGGACGCAAGCGATAAATAGCGATAAACCTCTGCAACGAATAAACTGCTTGCTCAGGATTGATCAGTCAGTTAAGCTTGCCCACTATGCAAGAGTTAGCTTAAATTTTTTGGCTCTAAACTTTAACAAAAGTACAGTTACTAACCTTTATTGATTGGGCAGTATAAGTCTATCAACCCATTTTTCCTAACACTCTTGGAGTTGACTGATGCCAATGAATAAACCACTTTCTTGGGGCTTAGTAATTGCAACCTACCAGCGGGAAAAGATTCTTTCCCAATGTCTTCAGTTGGCGGTAGAGCAAACCCGGAAGCCTAGCGAGATCATTGTGATTGATGCCAGTGATAATTGGCAAAGCACTCGCAGTCAGGTCATGGGTGAAATTGCCTCCAACTATCCAGAGATTCGCTGGATATATCAGGCGGCATCTCCGCGAGGGCTAACCCTGCAACGCAATCAAGGACTGGAACTAGCAACCGCAGAGATCACTTTCCTTTTGGATGATGATTCGCTGATGTATCCAACCTGTGCTGAGGAGATTATGCGGGTTTACGAGGCAGATACTGAAGGGGTTGTGAAAGGAGTCCAAAGCGCTCTAGCGCCCACTCTGCCTTCCGAGGTGACTGTAACCGATATTCCTAAAGCGGTCGGCTCCTATCGAGACCAGTGGATTCCAGGAATCGAGTCTTTCCAACGGTTTATCTGGAGACACCTGTTTCTGATGGATTCAGATTTCTTGTGCATTCCCTACGATGGTGAATTTCCTAGCTATACCGTTCCAAATTCGCTGAGCCACTTGAATGTGTCTCCGGTCAAGATATTTCATGGATGCCGGATGACTTATCGGCGGGAAGCGATCGCCCAAGAGCAGTTTGAACCTTTGCTATTGTTCTATGCGCTGCTTGAAGATATGGACGCTAGCTATCGGGTTTCACGGCATGGAATGCTACTAGAAGCCTCTGATGCTAAGCTCCATCATTTTCAAAGTAATAGCGGCAGGCTCTCTCGGTATGTGGTGTCTGTTTTATCGGCAATGAACCAGGCGGTTTGTCTGCGGCGGTATTCTAATGATCTGAGCCGCGATCGCGATCGGTTTTATTGGCTCACAGCAAGACGTGTTGTCGCTGAGATCTTCAAAGATGGATTGAGCCGCCGCTGGAGTTTTCCTCAGGTTCGGGGACTGCTGAGTGCGCTGAAATATTCACCTCAAGTATTTCAGTTATCTGATGAAGAACTTGTCCATTGGTATCCATGCTTCCAAAAAGAGCTAATTGCTTCAGGCAAGCCGCCTACTTTTGCTCAAGTTGCTCACTCTCAACCTGCTATTGAAAGCCGTCAATAAAGGGCAAAGAGTCTTTTTAGACGCTCTTTAGTCTTGAACATACTCTTGACCCATTAACATTGCTGCTTCTGCCCGTTGAAATTCGCGCCCCAAATAAGATGCGTGATCAAACTGGGTAACTGGACAAGTCGTTTGTTCAAAAATTTGGACGCAGATTTCTTTGGCTGTTCTACCGCTAAACAGGCGCGTAGGTAAACGCGAAACACTGCCATCACACGGAATTGGCTTGCCTGTTTCGGGATCGCAGGCTAGACCCTGTTCGTCAATAAAATTTGTGTAGTATTTAGCGCAGATTAATTTTTCATTCACATCTACGAAAACCACAAAATAACCGCTGGGATCAAGATCAATGAAGCGTTTGGAAAGTTCTTGATCAATTGCAGTTATCCCTGCAAGCATCTGATTCATAATTTCTGGTCTCATCCTCTCATTTTTCCATTGATCCTTATCTTAGACGGTTGTCAAACGACATCTAATGCAAGCTGAAGAAAAATGCTAGAAATTTTTTAGCTTGCGGAGATATTAAGCTTTTTCAATAGTTGAAACTTTTCCTGACTTGATATAGCAAAGTTCTGAGAAGTAAGTGTAAGCCAATAGATTTCTTTCATTATTATTTGTTGATACAGCACTGTGTTGTCGGAAGGGCATTCTTGGGAAGTCTAAAAGTAGCCCCTCTTTAAGTAGTTGCAGGTTGATGAATTAAACGATGAATTCTTTTATTCCGCCAGATTTGGCAGTTGCTCCAAACCCTTTTGGGCTTGCCTCTAGCCTAATGCTAAAAACAATTCCGATTGATGCGTTCACGTCATTTGAATTGTGGATGCCTGTGGAGGAGAGCATTTTAATTCCTGAAGAGGCTCGGTTATTGATAGACGATCGCCCCCGGCTAGAAGAAATTTGTGGCAAGTTAACTTGGCTTTTTGGGGCAGCAGTATATGCCCATGATTCTATTTATTCTCAAGAGCAATATTACGACTGGCGTAGTTTAATCAATTCGATGCGTCAAGCTGAGATGCGGTTTGATGCGATCGCGGTTGAGTATCACCCCCAAGCAATCTTGCCAACCAACAGCGAGGATGGAATGCCGGATGCTTGGACTGTTCGCCCGTCTACCTGGCGTACCTTATTTTTGGAACTGAACCAGAGCGATCGCGGCTACAGCATCAAAACTCTGCCCATTCATCTATCCATTACTTATGGGCAACCCACAACCAAGGCGATCTCACCTGCCACGGTTGGAATGCGCTATGCCTAGAGGTGTGCGGAGTTTTGAGTGTTGCACTAGATTCGATTCCTTATTCCCCAATA
>CASBQE010000169.1 GCA_949127665.1 Synechococcales cyanobacterium PMM_0083 | reverse complement strand
GGCGATGGGTGTAGGGGTGGGAGATGGATTGCTAGGCTGTGGAGTTACACTTTCTGGAGTTTCGATGCGGGGAGGCTGTTGGGTGACTTGGGGCGATCGCGCGTTGTGCCAAATCGCTCCAAATGCAGCGGCGATCGCGCTGGCAAGCATGGCAACACCCACAAAAAGCCAGGTTCCCTGCCGCAATCGCTGAGGTTTGTTTGTTTGGTTTGGCGCGATCGTCGGAGCAGCCAGCTTACCTGGACTGTAGGCTTGAGTCGCCATCTGAGAAATGGCACTAGCAGAGGAAATGACGGGCGGCGGAGCCGATGGGGATGCACTCGACAGCAAACTCTCCCACTCTGCGACCGTTTGAGGGCGATAGTGAGCATCAACTGCCATGCCGCGCACCACGGCTTGATTGGTCGCTGGCGTGATTTGTGGAACCAAATCGCGGGGAGACGGCATGGGTTGGCGATCGCGCAGAATTGCCGCGATCGGTGCATGAGCCGTCAATAGGGCATACAGGGTTGCTGCCAACCCGTAGATATCGCTTGCTGGAGTGCGTTTTGCCTGCGTCATGTATTGCTCGATTGGCGCATAGCCAGCCGACGTAATGCTGGTGTGAGCTTGGGTAGCACCCACAGTGAATTCTCTAGCAATCCCAAAATCAATTAGCACTACATCTTGAGTGCCCTGACGCAGCATGATGTTTTGTGGCTTCACATCCCGATGCAGTAAACCATTGGCATGAACCACCTGTAATGCTGCCGCAACTTGACGAATGTAATGAAGTGCTGTGACTTCTGGCAAAGGGAGATCGGGAAACACAACCTCTTCTAAGGTGTGCCCTGGAATGTAGTCCATGACTATATAAGGCATTCCGTCTTCCACAAAAAAGTCGCTGACTCGCACAATATTAGGATGGCTGCACAGCGCCAGTCTTCGCCCCTCATCTTGAAACTGCTGCTGCACCTGGGTAAACTCCAAATTTCCCTGGTTGACGGCATTCAGCGTTTTAATTACCACCGTTTGCTGAAGGTAGTGATGAGTTGCCCGAAAGGTAACGCCAAAACCTCCCTCGCCCAGCAGATGATCTAGGGTATATTTGCCGCTCTGTAGTGTTCTCCCAACCAGCGAATTCATGCCAAACCTTTCTATTTTCTAGGATGAATCGGCTCTTTCAAACTCCTTCCAGAATAGACAATACTAGAGCAAATCCGTTCAATGTTCTTGTTGAGCGGCGACAAGTATTTTTTGCACCTAATCAAGACTGTCCTTCTATCCGCTCTATCAAAGCTGGACGCAATTTTTTGCTGACCTTTTCTCTAGCCGTTTTCTTGGCTCAAGTGCCGTACTTCATTTGAATTTTGACTCCGGTGTTAGGACCTGCAACTAAGAAAACAGTTTGACCAAATTTGGGCGGTCCTGTTTTGACTGCTGGATTGTTGGAAAAGCCGTAGCCTTCGGTGGGCATTCCGGCAGCATTGCGGTTGAGTTTGAGATCGCCATTCACATCATGAAATGCCGCCACTGCATAGCTGCCTGCCGTGAGATTTTTGAAGGAAAACTGCATAGGTTCCTCGGTAATTTTGACGCACTCTCGCTTCGTGGATTTTCCTTCTCCCTCAGGAAAGCCTCTGCTCTCATTGAATAGCCGAATGCAGAGTAAGCCTTTTTGATTTTGTAGTCCATTCACTTCAACAGTTAGGTTGCCCTTAAATTTAGACTGGACGGTAGATTGGGCGAGAATGGTATTTGCCAGTACGAGACTGCTTAATGCAGCGATCGCGCCCAACCCAACCTGTAAACTCCTCAACATGACAGTTCTCCAAAACAGTGGGCGCAGACAAAATCACTGACGGCAAGACGGAAATAGGCGATGAATAGTTGCCGATTCTAGATTAATCGAAATCTTCCTCAATCTCAGGTCGTCCTCCCAAAGCAGTCGCGATCGCGTCTACCACCCGCGACACCTGGATCACCTCAAAGCCCGGAAGCGAAAAAGATTGACCTTTTGGAATAATCGCCTGCTTGAAACCTAGTTTGGCAGCTTCCTTCAGCCGCAGTTCCATTTGTGAAACAGGGCGCACCTGCCCACCTAAACCGACTTCGCCAATCAAGACCAAGCGCGGATCGACCAGGCGATCGCGAAAGCTGGCGACTACCGCCACCGCCACGCCTAGATCGGCTGCGGGTTCACTGACGCTTAGCCCACCCGATGACGCAACATAAGCATCTAACTTTGATAAGGGAATGCCGACTCGTTTTTCTAGCACTGCCAAAATTTGCAGCAGCCGATTGTACTCAATGCCCGTGGTAGAGCGGCGAGGCGAACTGTAGCTGGTGGGGCTAACCAACGCTTGCAGTTCCACCACAATCGGGCGAGTGCCCTCACAGGCAACAATCGTAGCGCTTCCCGGCGAAACCTCCTCACGGTTCCCCAAAAATAATTCTGAAGGATTCAGCACTTCCTGCAAGCCCTGATCCACCATTTCAAATACGCCAATTTCGTGAGTCGGTCCAAATCGGTTTTTCACCGATCGCAGCAATCGATGACTGGCAAAGCGATCGCCCTCAAAATACAGCACCGTATCCACCAAATGCTCTAGCACTTTAGGACCCGCGATCGCCCCTTCTTTGGTCACATGCCCGACGATAAATAGGGAAATATTCTGCCGTTTGGCAAACTGCATCAGCATGGAAGTACACTCCCGTACCTGTGCCACCGACCCCGAAGCCGAAGTCAGCGCATTAAAATGCAGGGCTTGAATACTATCAATCACTGCAACTTGAGGCTGAAGCGACTCTAGTTCTTCCAAAATCATGTCTAAGTCGGTTTCAGGCAACAGGTAAAGAGAAGAGTCCGGCGGGATAAGAGGTTCAAGGTTCGGAGTTTGGAGTTCGGAGTCTGGAGTTCGGCTTTCGGGGTTTCGGGGTTGCTCTTCTTTCCCCTCGACCCTTTCCCCTCGCCCCTCTGCCCCATTTCCGCCTAACCGCATTGCCCGCAGCTTCACCTGTTGCCCCGACTCTTCAGCACACACATACAACACGCGATAGTGTTGCGCCAATTGGTTGGCAGTTTGGAGCAGCAGAGTCGATTTGCCGATGCCGGGGTCGCCGCCAATTAGCACCAGTGAACCGGGCACAATGCCCCCACCGAGGACGCGATCGAGTTCAATATAGCCAGAGGCAAGCCGAGCTTGGGGATGATCGGATATTTGAGCCAGCGTCAGGGAAGCTTTCGGTTTGGCAGCGGTTTGAGCAGCAGCGCGTTTGCGCCCTGTCGTGCGGCTGATGCTGTCACTTTGCCGCGTGGACGAATTTGCCGCTGAAACCAGTTGTTCCTGCAAGGAGTTCCAACTTTCACAGGCTAAACATTTGCCAAAATATTGAGAGAACTCAGCCCCACATTCATTGCAAACATAAAGCGATCGCGACTTAGCCATTGTTTTTATCAGTTATAAAATAGCTTTATGAATGGAATAGACGTATTCGTAAGAAATTGTTAAAAAAACCACTGAAATGTAGCCAGACAGGAACCTTTGAGGCTTTCAATGTGGATGTATGAAGTACCATCTTAATGATAGGGTACGAAAATTAATGATTAGAAACTCGAATTAAGGAGCGGAACGAAGTTGGAGAACCATAAAGAAAAAATATTGGTTGTGGATGATGAAGCCAGCATTCGCCGTATTCTTGAAACGCGCCTTTCAATGATTGGGTATGATGTGGTGACGGCGGCTGATGGAGAAGAAGCGCTAGACATTTTTCGGAATGCCGCTCCTGATTTGGTTGTGCTAGACGTAATGATGCCCAAATTGGATGGATATGGGGTTTGTCAAGAGTTACGCAAAGAATCGGATGTTCCCATCATCATGTTGACGGCACTGGGCGATGTTGCCGATCGCATCACGGGCTTAGAACTCGGTGCGGATGATTACGTGGTCAAGCCTTTTTCTCCCAAAGAATTAGAAGCTCGGATTCGCTCTGTGTTGCGTCGTGTTGAAAAAACAGGCAGTTCTGGCATTCCCAGCTCCGGTGTCATTCACATCAACAGCATTCGGATTGATACAAACAAGCGTCAGGTGTATAAGGGTGACGAGCGCATCCGCTTAACTGGGATGGAGTTTAGCTTGTTGGAACTGCTAGTCAGCCGTTCTGGAGAAGCATTTTCCCGTTCTGAAATTTTGCAAGAAGTCTGGGGCTACACGCCAGAGCGCCATGTGGATACCCGCGTGGTGGATGTGCATATTTCTCGACTGCGCGCCAAGTTGGAAGATGACCCCAGTAATCCAGAACTGATTTTGACGGCAAGGGGCACTGGCTACTTGTTCCAACGGATTCTTGAACCGGGCGAACTGGAGAAAGCGTAAGCTAGTAAGAGTCCACTGCCGTTCTCGACTTTTTTCTCATGCAAATCTACTTGGACTACAGCGCCACTACGCCAACTCGACCAGAGGCGATCGCCGCCATACAGCGAGTTTTGGCGGAGGAATGGGGTAATCCATCCAGCCTCCATGCGTGGGGACAGCGCTCTGCGATCGCGCTGGAGCGCTCTCGTGTGCAGGTTGCTCGATTGATCAATGCGCCGCCAGAGTCGATTGTGTTTACCTCTGGCGGCACCGAAGCCGATAACCTGGCAATTATGGGAGTGGCTCAGCAATATGACACTCCCCAGCATTTGATCATCTCTAGCGTGGAGCATTCCGCGATCGCAGAGCCTGTCCGTTCACTAGAAAAACAAGGCTGGCAGGTGACTCGGCTGACCGTCAATCGTCAGGGACGAGTCAACCCACTGGATTTGCAAGCAGCGCTCCGTTCCAATACGGTGCTGGTATCAATTATTTATGGTCAAAGCGAAGTAGGGACGCTACAACCCATTGACCTATTGGCGAAAATAACCCATCCCCACGGCGCGTTATTTCACACCGATGCTGTGCAAGTTGCTGGACGTTTGCCGATTGATGTCCAAACGCTGCCTGTAGATTTGCTGTCCCTATCCAGCCACAAACTGTATGGATCGCAGGGAGCGGGAGCGCTCTATGTGCGTCCAGGCGTGACGCTGTTGCCGTTATTGCTGGGTGGCGGGCAGGAATCTCGATTACGCTCAGGCACTCAGGCAGTTTCAACGATCGCAGGCTTTGGGATTGCCGCAGAACTGGCTGCCGCAGAATTAGCGGTCGAAACGCCCCGTTTGCTCCAGTTGCGCGATCGCTTGTTTGACCAGCTTGCCGATGTGCCAGGATTGATGCCCACGGGCGATCGCTTGCATCGGTTACCGCATCACGTCAGCTTTTGCCTCGATCATGCTGATGGTGAAATCCTTACGGGTAAGGCATTGGTGCGTCAAATGAATTTGGCAGGAATTGGCATTAGCGCGGGAGCCGCCTGTCGCAGTGGCAAAGTCACCCCCAGCCCCATTTTGCAGGCAATGGGATACCGCGATCGCGTTGCCAAATCCGGTATCCGCCTGACTCTCGGACATCACACCACAATTGAGGATATCGACTGGACAGCAATGGTGCTGAAACAAATATTAGAGCGATCGTCCCAGCCTGCGCTGACTCACGTATAGCGCTTTATTATACGCTGAGGGTAATATGATAAGGCTTGCAAAGGTTGGAAATCTGCAAGTTCCTATCGCTAGCTAGAAAGTGTTTTATGGGAACTCTACTCATTTCGCTCCTACCGTACATTATCGGCAGCGCAGTTGTGCCGTTGCAAATAATCGTCGGTTTGTTGCTGCTGAAAAGCCCCGCGCAGGGACTTTTTAAAGCTATAGCCTATGTATCTGGGATGACCATCACGCGGCTGCTACAGGGGTTGATTTTTGGTTTTGTGCTATCTAGATCTACCGCATTGGCTGACGGCAGTAGCGGTAAGAGTCCAGTCATTTCAACCTTGCTTCTAGTGCTTGGCATTCTCTTACTGATCGCCGCCTACAAAAAA
Source organism: Synechococcales cyanobacterium PMM_0083 (assembly GCA_949127665.1). Taxonomy (GTDB): domain Bacteria; phylum Cyanobacteriota; class Cyanobacteriia; order Leptolyngbyales; family Leptolyngbyaceae; genus ULC077BIN1. The sequence goes on along the minus strand of CASBQE010000169.1, from coordinate 3,453 downwards.
TGGCGCAAGGTGGATGATCCGGATGACCCACCGCCCAAGTGGTTAACCAGGGTTGACAGCTTAACTCCGGTTAAAGCATTTGGGATTGGACTTGGGCTACCATTAGTCGCAGCGAAGCTATGGGTTTTTACTCTCACCGCCCTGGCGACGATCGCATCAGCGCAATTGGGGCAACCCACCAGCGCGATCGCCTACTCACTCTTTATCTTGTTGGCTGAATCCTTGCTGCTATTGCCAATCTTGATGCGTATTCTCGTGCCCGAACGATCAAAGTCTGTGCTCATTGACCTTTCAGCCTGGTTGACTAGAAATAACCGACCAATCACCATCACGGTCTCGCTTGTTTTCGGTCTGTTGTTCTTTCAGTCTGGTATCAGCGGGTTACTTGCATAGGAAGTTTTATCAGCAACGGCACACTACCGAGGCAGACATCGACGGACTGCAATGTTACTCAAGCAAGTGTTGTTAAGACTTACCCCTAGCACTCTATTCACACGAGTGTGAGCAATCAAACAGGTTTAACTGCTGAATAACCTGAACTGGCTGAACCGAGTGCAAAATTAAGCCCTGCTCACTTAAGCCTCCTAGTCGATTAATGTTTTCAACGATGGTTGGAATGCAATAGTCTGCCATTTGCTCCTTTAGCTGATGGGTGTTGAATCTCAGCGTTCGCCAGCCAGTGGTTTTGAGAGCATTTTCTCGAATATTGTCCTGTACAACCTGTTCTTTTTGCGTGTGATAAGTATCACCATCTGTCTCCACGTTAATCTTGCCATCTACGCAATAAATCGCGAAGTCAAGAAAATAGTTGCGTTCCTTAACTTTGATATGCTCTTGGCGCTCAGCATCAATTTCTAGCTTTTTGAACTCTTTCCACAGTTGATCTTCTAAAGGGCTATCATTCCATAAATCATTAATCTCATCCGCGATCGCAAACTTTTCCCAAGTTGTCGGAATAAAGGTAATTCGTCGTAATCGCTTGCTCATGATCGGCTTGCTCAATTGCCGCAAGGGAGATAGCTCTAGTTTGCAGTAACGTTTTTCACTTTTGGCAGTTCGTGCCTCTTCAGGAAACAATTCCCAGCGGTAGACTTCACAAATCGCAGTCACTTCAGCGTAGTAGCGAACTGTATGAGCCTCAGCGCCAAACACTTTGGTTTGATAGAACGCCAGCCACTTGGGTTGCCAGCATTCCCGCTGTTTTAGCTTTGCCACTTGGTCAACCGGAACCCGATACCAGTGCTGATTGCGGGCAATCTCTAGGTCTGCCCGATTGTTAAGGATTGCAATTAGAACTTCGCCATAGGAAGACATAGGTTAGAGGTAGAGCGATCGCCTTTCTTCTAGCTATCCCATTCATCGAATATTTCTTGCTACTTCACTCTGAGAATCTGCACTTTGCAAAGCTGAATCGCTAGGATGGAGGCTTAACTCTAGACAAACGGCTGAATTACAGCTTGCCAATTTGGTTTCTGAGGATTCCGTTCAGTGTCTTCTCAGATACGTTAATATTAGTTAACACAGTACGATAGAAAATGGCTCCGCACTCTGATAACAGGAGGATACATCTAGGTGAATAAGCGGTGGAGAAACGTTGGTTTATATGCCTTATTGGCGATCGTTGTCATTTCTTTGGCAACCGCATTTTTTGATGGTCGTCAACCTCAAGGCGCACGAGATAGTATGCCTTACAGTGAATTTATTCAACGGGTTGAAGCAGGGAAACCGCGATCTGGAGAAACTGAAAACACTAAGATAGGCAAAGTTCGGATTAATGGCGATCGCTCCTATGCGCGTTTTCGTGATGGCACGACCGAAGTTACGGTCAACTTGCCTAGCGACCCTGACTTGATTGATATTTTGACGAAGAATGGCGTAGATATAGCCGTGATGCCCCAAGCCGAAGGAGGAGATTTCTGGTTTAAAGCACTTAGCAGTCTATTCTTCCCGGTCTTGCTGCTGGTTGGTTTGTTCTTTTTGTTGCGCCGCGCCCAAAGTGGTCCGGGTAGCCAAGCCATGAACTTTGGCAAATCCAAAGCGCGGGTGCAAATGGAGCCTCAGACTCAAGTTACCTTTGGCGACGTAGCTGGAATCGATCAGGCAAAGCTGGAGCTAAACGAAGTTGTAGACTTCCTCAAGAATGCCGATCGCTTCACCGCGATCGGTGCCAAGATTCCCAAGGGCGTTTTGCTCGTGGGTCCTCCCGGAACCGGTAAAACTTTGCTGGCTCGTGCGGTTGCCGGAGAAGCAGGCGTTCCCTTCTTCTCGATCTCTGGTTCTGAGTTTGTGGAAATGTTTGTGGGAGTCGGTGCATCCCGGGTTCGGGATCTGTTTGAGCAAGCAAAAGCAAACGCACCCTGCATCGTATTTATTGATGAAATCGATGCAGTCGGTCGCCAACGCGGCGCTGGCTTAGGCGGTGGCAATGATGAGAGAGAGCAAACTCTGAACCAGTTGTTGACTGAAATGGATGGTTTTGAAGGCAACACTGGCATCATCATCATTGCTGCAACGAACCGTCCTGACGTTCTTGATTCTGCGCTGCTGCGTCCCGGTCGGTTTGACCGTCAAGTGGTGGTCGATCGCCCCGATTTTGCTGGGCGTTCGGAAATTCTGCGGGTTCATGCTCGCGGCAAAACCTTGTCGAATGATGTGGATCTAGACAAGATTGCTCGTCGCACACCGGGCTTCACGGGTGCAGATCTATCCAACTTGCTGAACGAAGCGGCAATTTTGGCGGCGCGACGTAACTTGACCGAGATTTCGATGGATGAAGTCAATGATGCGATCGATCGCGTCTTGGCGGGTCCTGAAAAGAAAGATCGGGTCATGAGCGAAAAGCGTAAAACCTTGGTCGCTTATCACGAGGCGGGTCACGCATTAGTCGGCGCTTTGATGCCTGATTATGATCCCGTTCAAAAAATCAGCATCATTCCTCGCGGTCGGGCTGGCGGTTTGACCTGGTTCACACCCAGCGAAGATCGGATGGATTCTGGCTTATACTCTCGCTCCTATCTGCAAAATCAAATGGCGGTTGCCTTGGGCGGTCGGATTGCTGAGGAGTTGATCTTTGGCGAGGAAGAGGTGACCACGGGCGCTTCCAATGACTTGCAGCAAGTGGCGCGGGTTGCCCGTCAAATGGTGACTCGGTTTGGCATGAGCGATCGCCTGGGTCCGGTTGCACTCGGTCGTCAACAGGGCAACATGTTCCTGGGGCGCGATATTGCGGCTGAACGGGATTTCTCTGAAGAAACTGCGGCAACGATTGACGATGAAGTTCGCAACTTAGTGGATCAAGCCTATCGTCGTGCTAAATCAGTGCTTTCCGGTAATCGCCATGTGTTGGACGATTTAGCGAATTTGCTAATTGAAAAGGAAACCGTGGATTCTGACGAGTTGCAAGAACTCTTGGCAACCAGTGATGTCACAATGGCAACGATTGCTTAATTCTTG
>CASBQE010000168.1 GCA_949127665.1 Synechococcales cyanobacterium PMM_0083 | reverse complement strand
TAATTAAGCCCGTTGCCATTTCGCGAATGGCTTTGAACAGAACCAAAATGCCCATTGCTTGAGGGGCGCGATCGAATGTGCGTAACGCCAAATTCTCCGCCACACTCATGTGGGCAACACAGGCATTTTTCAGTGGTTCTTCTGGCAATACAAACACCCGCTGCTTATGCATTTCAGTGCGTGTCATCCCATAAGCTTCACCATTCACCAAAATCTGCCCGCCTGTGGGCGATCGCTGCCCCGCCAGCACCTCAACAAATTCCCGCTGTCCATTTCCAGAGATTCCAGCAATGCCCACAATCTCACCGCTGTTCACCGTCAGGCTCAACCCCTGAACCGCTTCCACGCCATTATCTTTGTTGGCGCGTAGTTCCTGCACTTGCAAAACAGGCGTTATTTCACCCTGAACCGTTTTTTCAACGGGCGTCGGCTCCCGCTTTTCACCCATCATCATCTCAGCCATATCGGAGACAGCCAGATCTTTGACCAAGCCCGTCCCTGCAAACTTCCCTTTTCGCAGCACCGTAATTTCGTCGCAGAATGCCGTCACTTCCCGAAACTTATGGCTAATAATCAGCACACTCAATTTGCCATCGGTGACCTGCTCCCGAATCAACCCCAGCACTTCGTCCGCTTCACTGGGAGTTAATACAGAGGTTGGCTCATCCAAAATCAAAATTCTGCTTTTCAGATAGAGCTGTTTCAAGATTTCTAGCTTTTGCTTTTGCCCTGCCGCCAATTGACTCACAGGCAACTCTAAAGGCACCTTAAACGGCGAACTTTCCATAAAGGTAGCCAGATGCTCCATTTCCTGCTTCCAATTAATCACGCTAGGACTTTCCAGCCGCGATAAAACCAGGTTCTCGGCAACCGTCATGGCAGGCACAGAGGTGAAATGCTGATAGACCATGCCAATGCCATACCGTTGAGCATCGCGGGGACTATCAATTTCGCGGGCATGTTGATCAACTAACACATCACCATGAGTTGGACGATAGAAGCCCATGATGCATTTTACCAAAGTGCTTTTTCCGGCACCATTCTCACCGAGCAGCGCATGAAACGTGGCAGGCTTGAGATGCAGCGACACATTATCCAAGGCAACGAGGCTGCCAAATCGTTTGGTCATATTGACCACTTCTAGATCTGGAGGAGCGTCGGCATGAATCATAGTCGGCGTAGCCTGATCAACCTGATCAATTGAGTTCGCAACTTCTGCCATCTTAAAATCTCCGATTGCTTTCCGTACATCTCTAGAGTTCAGCCTGTGCGATCGCGTCCCGTGGCGATCGTTTCATGAAATCGCCTTAGCCGTTAATCGTTCCTAACGCACCCGGAGCGCCTGACAGAGTCTTTTTAGGCGAACAGGTGATAATCATAATTAACAGGGTCAAAATATAGGGCATCGCGTTGAACAGGTAACGCCCTTGATCCACGCCAACTGATTGGAGGGCAGGACCGATCGCCTGAGCGCCACCAAAAAATAAGGATGCCCACAAACATTGAACGGGATTCCAACGGGCAAAAATGACGAGGGCAACTGCCATTAAACCCTGACCGCTGGAAATACTCTCTGACCACAATCCTGGATAATAAAGAGATAGGCAGGCTCCGCCAATTCCTGCCAAGAAACTGCCTGCAATGATGCACAGCATTCGCACGCGCTTAATAGACACTCCCATTGCCAAAGCCGCATCGGGACTGTCGCCAACTGCCCGCACAAATAAACCCCAGCGAGTCGATTTGAAGAACCATGCCATTAGAGGAGCAAGTAAAACCCCAAAGATAAATAGGGGACTAATTTTAAGGGCAGACTGGACTGCTGGCATGGCACTCCAATTACCCAAATCTATTGTGGGCAACTGTGGCGCTTTGGGTTGAATAAACGCTTTGCCAAAATAGAAGGCAATGCCGCTACCAAAAATAATCATGGCAATTCCAACCGCAATATCATTCACCTTGGGCTGCTGAGATAACCAGGCATGGATAAAGCCCAAAATCATGCCAGCGCAACCCGCCACCAGCACACCTAGCCAAGGAGAAACTGAGGTTGGAATGCCCCATTTATCAGATGCTAAATAGGAAATGGCATAGGCACTCATTGCACCTGTGAGCAGAGTTCCTTCTAACCCCAGATTAATCTTGCCGCTTTTCTCAGTCAGGCATTCCCCTAAACTGACAAAAAGAAAGGGCGCACTTCCCCGCAGGGTGCCTGCCAAGATGCCCAATGGAACGCCCCACCAACCGAGTGCTTCTGCTGCCATTGAATGAGTGCCTCAAATCAAACTACTTAAAACAATAGATGCGCCAATCACTAAAACCCTAGACAGGCACCGCTGCTGATGGCACAGGAGGCGGAGCTATAGGAATCTCTGGTTCCTTAAAGATTTTGAAGCGCCCATACAGCGATTCACTATATAGGACGACCAAAAAGACTAGACCTTGAAACACGAGAACTGTGGCATCGGGCATCCCAAACGATCGCTGGAGTGCGCCGCCACTGTTGATAATGCCACCTAGCAAGATCGCTACAACGGCTGCTGCCAAGGCATTATATCGAGCGATAAACGCAACAAGGATGCCAGCATAGCCATAGCCAGCAACGATTGAGGCGTTTGCCTGACCCTGCACGGCTGCAACCTCAACCATGCCAGCTAGCCCTGCACAGGAGCCAGCCAGAAAGCAGATAATGATCGTTAGTTTGCCGACAGGCAATCCAGCAATTCGAGCCGCTTTGACGTTGCCCCCAGCCGTGCGAGCGGCAAACCCAAAGGTGGTGTGCTGAATCAAAAAGTAGGCGATCGCACACGCCAGCAATCCATAAATCAGCCCATAGTGAATCCGAGTAGACCCAATATTTCCCAGCCGATAGAGTTCTGGAATCGGGAACGTCGAAGGCTTATTTAAAGAAGCAGGATCTTTCCACGGACCTTCTACCAAGTGGTTGAGCAGAGCGATCGCAATATAGTTCATCAGCAAACTGCTGATCGTTTCATTGACCGCCCGATAATGACGCAATGCACCGACGATCGCAATCCAAATACCGCCTGCGATAATCCCTCCAAGCGCCATACCAATCTGCACCACAGTGGGAGCCAGACCCAGCGTGGTTTGCAATTGGGCTGGATTGGGTGTAATGCTGCCGTAGGACAGAATCAGCCCTACCGCCGCTGCTCCCAAACCGCCCAAAACCAAGGCTCCTTCATTCCCAATTACCATCAGTCCTAAGCGTGCTGGTAGGGCAGTACAAAGTGCGGTCAACATCAAGGGCGCAGCCCGCAGCAAAGTTCCTTGAAAAGCGTTCCAGCTTCCAAAGGCCGTTTTAAAGATCGCAGCGTAAACCGCGAAGGGATTTTTGCCGCCAAACATACAGAAGATGCCGAACAAAACTAGGGCAACCATCAGTGCCGCCAGCGGAATGACAACCGATTCCGATCGCGATCGCCAGTTGGAACGACTCAGTGCCATATCAACTTGTCTTCCCAGAAACGCCTTCAGCTAACCAATCCATTTTGGTCAATTCAGGAGCAGTAACCTTATAGGTCTTACCCGCAGGAATTTTAACTGCGCCTGCATTATCCTTAATGGCACCCTTATAAACAACGGCTGACCCGTCAACCAGCTTCGCTTTTGCTGCCTCTACATCTTTTTTGATTGGCTCAGTCACCGCTGGACCGAAAGTTGCCAGACCGATATAGTCTTCTGCAATGCCGCCAATATATTGAGGCTTAACACCGCCATTTATCAGCGTCTTACCCGCTTTGAAAAGCTCTACATAATTTTTATAAATCGTACCCCAGTTGTACACTGTTCCAGTCAGATATCCTTTGGGTGCCAAAGCAGACTGGTCAGAGTGAAAACCGCTGGACAATAACCCGCGTTTCTCGGCTGTTTCAATCACCACTTTAGGACTATCCACATGCACCGCGATCACATCAAAACCTTGGTCGGCAAGGGAGTTGGTAGCGTCGGCTTCTTTCACAGGCAGTGACCAGTCACCCGTAAAAATCACCTGCATCTTGATATCGGGCTTAACGCTGCGCGCTCCCAGCATGAAGCTGTTGATATTCCGCAGCACTGGATTGATCGGTTTTGCACCCACAAAACCAATCTTGCCCCCTTTACTCGCTTGGGCTGCAATCCGTCCGGCAAGATACTGACCCTCATCTACCAAGGCGAAAAAGCTGCCGATATTTTTGGCTAAGCCTTCTTTCCACAGCGTCCCGCAGTGCAAAAACTGCACGTCTGGATAAGCTTTGGCAACTTCTAACACATGAGGATCAAAGTAGCCAAACGAGGTCGCAATTACGACGGTTGCGCCATCTTGATCGATCATGTTTCGCATGACTTCCTGCACCTCTTTGGTTTCAGGAACGCTCTCTTGCTCAATGATTTTGATGCCGGGCATACTGGCGATCGCCGCCGCACCCACTGCATGGGCTTGGTTCCAGCCATAGTCCGCTTTAGGAGCGTTATAGATAAAACCAATGGTGATGGGTTTGCCTGCATCTGGGCTAGCGCCAGAAGTGCCGCTTGTGCTGGCAGTATCGGTTGGAGAGGACGAACACCCCGTCCAAAGCTTAGAGGTTGCCCCAAATGCGGCAGTTGCTAGAAGCCCTCGAATGACCTGACGGCGGGGAACATAAATATATCGATTACTCACTCTGCAAAAATCTCCTTGATGATCGAACGAACGGCACAAACATAATGAGGAGGAACCGCGAACCGCTGCTGTAAAGGATTTAGGAATATTTCGTCAGCGTATTTGAAAATAGACTATTGAAATGTATCTAAAACAACACTGGGGAAGGATGCAAAATTTAATATTCTATGGATGTTTATTTTTGATAAGAGAGCAGCTATCGTATTTCAAAGCGTAATTTTTCTGTGTGAGCCGTGAGGTGGTTGTAAATTGTGAGGCGAAATCTAGTCACTGCTACTCTGCTAATAACCCTTTGCGCTGTGACACTGGTGGTCAGTGTGGCAACAGGGCAGGCTCAACGGACTGAATTTGAAACTCCTATTGCCTCTAGGTCTGTCACTATTAAACCATTTGTGCAGCCACCACTAGTAAAACCGATCGCGCTGTCAAAGTTGCAATCGCTGTCAAAGTTGCAATCGGTGAAGAAAAAGAATCAGCCTGTAAAAGTTGCCTCGGCAATTCCTCAAGTCAGCCAAGCTGTAGATCCCTTGTCCTGTGTCTTACAGCCAGAATCGGGCAAACCTTCTAGATCGCGCAATTCATCAAACTCGACGGCTCAACGCCCTTTGGGATCAGTTGAATTGGAGCGGTTTCGACGGACTATGGTAGCGATCGCACCCGATGAAGCCGACAGCCCAACAAGGCGCGCTCAACTCAGCTATCAGCCACAGGAAGCCGTTGTTTTAATTGATCCCACCAATTATGGCGATCGCTACCTTAAAGATGTCAATGGAAACCCTGCACTTTTGCCGCCCCTGGTTGTACTACATGAAACGGTTGGCTCTGCTAGCGGCACCTTAAACTTTTTTCGCACTCCACACTCCAACGATAGAGATCAAGCCAGCTATCACACCTTGATCCGGGGCGATGGCGTAGTGTTATATCTCGTTCCTCCCGACAAACGGGCATATGGCGCTGGCAATTCAAGATTCGTTGGGGTAAATGGAGCCGCAGAAACTGTTAAAACCCATCCCAAATTTCCGCCATCAGTGAACAACTTTGCGTATCATGTTGCGCTCGAAAGTCCACCCGATGGCAATACAAACGCTCCAACTCACACTGGCTATACGCCTCAGCAATATCAATCTCTTGCGTGGGTCATTTCTAAAACTGGCGTATCCAATGATCGAATTACCACTCACAAAGCCGTCGATCGCTCAGGGGAACGGATGGACCCACGAAACTTTAGCTTTTCCTACTTTTTTAAGCTGATGCAAACCTACCCCAAAACCGTTGAAATCCCCATAGGATGTACAGTGCCTCAAGCAGCCTACAAACTCAAACAGCCGATCAAACAAGCTAAAAATGCGAGTCCTACCTCTAAGCTCAAATAAGCAATTTTAGATTGCAGATTATTGCACAGTGAGAACGCGCTATGGTTGACTTTAGTTAGGGCGTTCTCCAGTTTTGTATGGAATGGGTCAGACGGGCAAAGTTCGGTTTAGCGTTATCAAACATTCTGATATTGGCGATCGCCATCAGTGCCGAATCAGCAACCCCGGCACCCGGCGATGTGGTGGTGGAAATTAAAATTGAGCCGGCAATCGAGCGATTCCCAAAGGGATCGTTTCACGAATCGCAGCCTCGTTTTCAGCAGCCTACTCCAGTTCCAGTTCCCCCCGTAAGCGCTTCCACTTCTCCAGCCCAAATCCCTGTATCACCCGCTCACTATCCGTCGTTAAATAGCCAGCAGCTCGATCGCCAACTACAGCTCTATACGCGCTACCTAGCCCAATTCGGTAAGCCCGACATTTTGATTGTGGGCAGTTCTCGTGCATTGCAAGGAGTCGATCCGATCTCGCTTCAGCAAGCCCTCGTCAAACGCGGCTATCCTAACCAAAAAATCTTCAACTTTGGCATCAATGGTGCCACGGCACAAGTTGTAGACTGGCTGCTGAGGCAATTACTCACCGCCGAGCAATTGCCGCGTCTGATTGTTTGGGCAGATGGAGCGCGCGCTTTTAATAGCGGTCGGATTGACCACACCTTCAACAAAATTCGCGCTTCTCAAGGATATCAGGCTCTCAATGCAGGAATTCGTCCATCAATTCCTCAAATAAGTGGCTTAGAAGTTGGGCAAATTTGTATAGATCTGCTGCCGTTACAATTGACCTCGCAATCAAAATCTATACCCGATAACTCAAAGCAACCGCCATTAAGTGCGATCAAAGATGGATCATGCAATCAACTGATAAAAGTGACGATGCGATCGCCAAGTTCTTCAACTTCGCCACGGTTTTCAATTTCGCCATTGATGCCAGCCGTTGAAACGTTAGGCTTTCAAATGGTCAATACTAAATTTAACCCTGAAAGCTACTTTCAGCGGTTTCCCAGAGTGTCGGGTTACTACGATGCAGACTACCTCAAATTCACTCTGGCTGGCAAACAAATCGACGCATTAGAGCGATTAATTACTTTTGCAAATAAACGGCAAATTCCGCTTGTGTTTGTCAATCTTCCTCTGACGCAAACCTATTTAGATTCGGCGCGATTTGCCTACGAAGATCAGTTTCGCAGGGAGATGAAACAGTTTGAACGCTCACGACTATTTACATTTAAAGATCTTGGCTGGCGGCAAAAGCTTGATTCAAATGGATACTTTGCCGATCCTAGCCATCTAAATCGTTATGGAGCTGCTGTCGTCGCTTTGCAAATTAGCGCTGACTTAGCCCGTTTGACCGAGAAAATGCAGTCATCTGCAAAACCAGATTCGGCAAAACCAGACTCGGCACGATCTCTGGTTCATTGTGAAAAAGGATGCCTCTATTTGCCCAAAATCTTTGTGGATCTTCAAAAAAATAGCTAAAAAAATAGCTTGAATGTGGCAAGTCATCTTTGAACTTGCATTAGAAACAGAATGTGCTCAGCTACAGCGAATATCAGAACTTCAAATAAAAAAACATCAGAACTTTAAATAGGTGATGCCAATTCAAAGATTGAGCAAATGCTTTAACTTTTCATAGGTACTCTTCAGCGTAATTACGTATGGTTGTTTTGAGACAAGTTAATTTCTTCTACTTGTACAGGCAAAGCCCGTGATTACTACTAATTCATCAATCGTCAAATCCGCCCTGTTAGAGCAAGCAAGTCAGTTTTCCCTGCCATTCACTAGAGAAGTTCAAGATTCTCCTTCTGTGGTGCATCCTTCTGTGCAAAGCAGCATTAAGCGCTTGATTGATATTGCAGGCGCTTTGATTGGGTTAGTCATCACCGTGATGGTTGCAATTCCAGTTGCGATCGCGACTCAGTTTGATAGCCCCGGTCCACTTTTTTATAGCCAAATTCGGTGCGGACACCAAGGCAAAACCTTCAAAATTTGGAAATTTCGCTCTATGGTTGTGGATGCAGATAAGTTAAAGCATCTAGTTCACAACGAAGCTAAAGGTGGCATCTTTAAAAATCGAAACGATCCCAGAGTGACTCGTGTTGGCAGAATTTTACGCAAAACTAGCCTAGACGAACTTCCCCAATTTTGGAATGTCCTCAAAGGCGACATGAGTATGGTTGGAACTCGCCCTCCAACTGTGGAAGAGGTAATGGCATACAAGCGCCACCACTGGGAGCGATTGAATGTCAAGCCTGGAATCACAGGCGAGTGGCAAGCAAACGGTCGATCAACCGTGTTGGACTTTGAAGCGATCGTGGCAATGGATGTCGCGTATCAGGCAAAATGGTCGATTATTTACGATCTGCAACTGATCTTAAAGACTGTGTTAGTTGTTCTAAATAAGAAGGGCGCATTTTAGTTGACTCATGCATGAATAGCTCGATATTTCAGTTGATTCAACGCGGTACAAATAATTAGTTAATCCTTAGCGGGGTGTGAGTGGGATTAGTCTGAAGGGCTACCCCACTTTTTTATGTTTATGCAAGCTGTTGATAGCGGTTGAGTGATACCGTTTTGAGTTTTGAGTTTTGAGTTTTGAATTTTGAGTTCTAAGACAAAGAAGTATTGCCGTTTTCAGAAAGTCATTTGTCGCGTTTCAATTTTAAATTGGTATGACTTGACACATCAGAGAGATTTTTGAAAGCGATAGCGCGCGCAACATTGCTTGCTTCCTGTTCGTGTAGCGTTGCGAAGCAAAGGGAATAAGTCGATCGCAACAATCAAAGTGCATCAAAAGCCTGCAAGATCACCGATAGCAACTTAGAATCAAGTCTGGGCACGGTGGTCATATGCAGCCGTCGCTTGACAATCGTTCTTAGGAGAACGTCCCTTGGTTGATTCGTTGCTGCTTGCTGCTTTTCAATTGACTTCCCCAGGGTCAGAGCTTCCTTTGTTTCAAGGAACTGGGTTTTCGATTCGCTGGTATGGCTTGCTGATTGCATCGGCGGTCTTAATTGGGGTGAATCTATCTCAATATTTAGCGCGTCGTCGTCGGGTCGATCCAGAGTTGCTCGCCGATCTAGCAATTTGGCTAGTCGTTGCTGCTATTCCTAGCGCCCGCTTATATTACGTCCTGTTTCAGTGGCAAGAATATGCGAACCACCCTGAGCAAATCATCGCGATTTGGAAAGGCGGCATTGCGATTCATGGAGCCATTTTGGGAGGGCTAGTGGCAGCGCTCATTTTTTCGCGTTTAAAACAAGTTTCTTTTTGGCAGCTAGCCGATCTGGTTGCGCCTTCGTTGATTTTGGGGCAGGCAATTGGACGCTGGGGCAATTTCTTTAACTCTGAGGCATTTGGTAGCCCCACAGATTTACCGTGGAAATTGTTAATTCCACGCGATCGCCGTCCCGTTGGTTTTGAAACGGTGGAGTTCTACCATCCCACTTTTTTGTATGAGTCGCTGTGGAATCTGATGGTTTTCACCCTGCTCATGATGCTGTTTTTTAAAGACTTAAAAGGCAACCCTAAACTCAAGACAGGTACGCTGTTTTTAGTTTATCTGGTTGCTTATAGCTCCGGGCGGCTGTGGATTGAAGGATTGCGAACCGATAGCTTGATGCTGGGTGCGCTTCGGATTGCTCAAGTGATCAGCATAGTTGAAATCAGTTTAGGAGTGTTGGGGTTGATTTGGCTGTATAAACTGGGGCGATCGCTGCCCGACGTGGTGCCTGCTGCTCTTCAAAAAACGGATCTGAGTGATTCTAACCAATAGCATTCACTAAATGAGCATTGAGTCCAATCACTCACCAATGGAAGGCTGACCTGATGTAATTAAAAAAAAGAAAACCCCAGAGATAAACTCCAGGGTTTTAATCAGGGTGCATCTACCACTCCTTTCTTCTAAAATTCAGCCTCCTATCCGGAGTAATTGAGTTTAAATTGCAAAACCTATGACGAGTCCTTTGAAAAATCCTATTCAGCCATTGCTTCAACCTGCCGTTTACATCGTCGGCGCGGGTCCTGGCGATCCAGATCTGCTGACGGTCAAAGCGCACCGTCTACTGGCGCAAGCGGATGTGATTCTATTCGCTGACTCACTGGTGCCTGAGCAAATGTTGCAGTCTATCCGCTCCGATGCCGAGGTGATTCGGACGGCACACAAAACCTTAGAAGAAATCTTGCCGATAATGGTGGCGCGAGTCCGGGCAGGCAAGTCAGTGGTGCGGCTTCATTCGGGCGATCCTTGCTTATATGGAGCGGTTCAAGAGCAAATGCAAGCTCTCCTAGAATCAGAGATTCCTTTTGAAGTCATTCCAGGCATTAGCACATTTCAAGCTGCCGCTGCAAAATTGCGAGTGGAGCTAACGGTTCCAGGAGTGGTGCAAAGCATCATTTTGACCCGTATTAGCGGACGCACTCAGGTGCCAGAGGCAGAAGAGCTATCAACCTTGGCAGCACACCAGGCAAGCATTTGCTTATATTTAAGTGCTCGCCATGTGGAGGATGCTCAACAACGATTGATGCAACACTACCCGGCAAACACCCCCGTGGCGATTTGCTTTCGCATTGGGTGGCAGGATGAGAAAATTTTACTGGTGCCGTTGAACCAGATGGCAGAGGTGACCCAGACAGAAAATTTGATTCGCACAACAATATATATTGTTAGCCCTGCTTTGGCGGCTGCCACCGTGCCAAAGGCGATCGCCGATCAGACCTTTGCTAGTGCCATTGTACAAACGCGATCGCGCTTATACAATCCAGACCACAATCACCTTTTTCGTCCTTCTCATTCGCAAGAACGGATTCCTGATAAGAAATGACATCCATTCAAAGATAAATAGGGCATCCCAATCTAAGGAACCATTGGCATCTTAGATAAATTCTTCACTTGCTTACATAAGCGAAGTTCTGTTCCTTGGCGATTCCACTGCACCCTATCAAAAACTTGGTGAAGAATATACAGCCCACGACCGCATTCCCGCTCTTGGCAAGCTGGGCTTTGATCTAACCCAATCTCCCAAGCTTGGGGTGGTCTAAATCCAGTCCCCTCATCTGAAATTACCCACCAATATTGGTCGGTGATAATTGAGAAACGAACCAAGATCGTTTTTCCGGGGTCTAGCTTGTTTCCATGCTTCGCTGCATTAACTAAAGCCTCTTGCAACCCAAGCTTGACTTCTGGTCGCCATTGAGATGGAATTTCTGCTAGCAGCAACTCCAAAATAGGGACTAAATAAAGCGTCGAAGCAAAGCTAATCGTGTTCCAAGTTCGCTTCACTGAATGAGAAGAAATAGCTACCACTCAAAAAACCCTGCAATATTTAACAGGTCAGACGACAACTCAAAACTGAAGCGCCGTATTAGCAATAAACTCAAACAAAATATCGAATTTATAAACTCTCAACAAGATCTACCAAAACTCTTGGCTAGTTTAATTTTATAAGCGTGGTCTAAAAAAGTATTAGAGAGATTGTGTGAGAAACCCACCTCAAAGCGCAGAACCAAAGTTCTAAATAAAATCCCTTCACTTAAACTATATCAAAGTCCCCTTAAAAATGCACCTGATGGGAGAAAGTTTCGCTATTTCCGGGTGCTTGTAGAAATTCTGTGATCAGAACTCTGTATTTTTTCCTAGGTTATTTTCTCAATACAGTGAAAGTCTTTCTCAACTTCCGCCCAGAGAGAACGGTTGTGTGGGTCAGTCTGTAGAGCCTTTCTCAAATAAATTCGGGCTTTGTCAATCTGATGGTCTCGAATCAGAAAACGCCCCCACTGCTGGTAGACGATCGCTTGCCACTGAATCACTTCTGGATCGCGGGACATTCGTTGAGCCAAGCTTTCGACTAACGCGATCGCCCTGGGAAATTTTTGGGTTTTCAGAAACTGCTGTAACTGTTGATAAGAACTCGCTTTTAACTGCTGCTCCAAAGGCGAAAGCGATGGGTTCACTTGAACCTGCACCGCTTGTGTAGCCTGCTTGCCACTGACATTTGCTACTGAGTCGCGATGCCCAGCTTGGTGGGTCGGTATAGTCTGCCGCTGGTTTATTTCACGAGGCACTGTATTGAGCAACCATTTGTAGGCAATGGTCACTTCAATGAACTTATCTTTTGCTCGTTGATCGCCAGAGCTAACATCGGGATGATATTTTCTTGCTAAACCTCTATAGGCAAATTTGACCTCCTCAAAGGAAGCCTTACCGGAAAGCCCAAGCAGTCGATAGCATTCTGCGGAATTCATTAAGCTCAGCAACAGCAAAATAATAAGCATTCTGCCATTGCTGAGGCAGTTTAGTGACAAGAACCTAAAGATAGTTCTTAATTAACTGTTTCAATCACGCTATCGATCAAGCCATATTCTTTTGCTTCTTGAGCAGACATAAAATAATCGCGATCGGTATCCTTTTGAATTTTTTCGATCGATTGCCCCGTCCGCTCCGCCATCAAACCGTTAAGCTCGTGACGAATCCGCAAAATTTCCTTTGCTTCAATCTCAATATCCGTCGCTTGTCGCCGTCCTGTGCCACCTAGCGGTTGGTGAATCATGATCCGTGCGTGAGGCAATGCCAACCGTTTGCCCTTACTGCCTGCGGTCAACAAAAAGGCTCCCATAGATGCCGCTAAGCCCACACAAATCGTCACCACTTCAGATTTGATGTGCTGCATGGTGTCATAAATTGCCATGCCAGCGGTCACAGAACCCCCTGGAGAGTTGATGTAAAGGTAAATAGGCTTGTTTTGATCGTCCGAATCCAAATACAGCATCGCTGCAATGGTGGAATTTGCCAGCGAATCAGTGACTTCTTGTCCTAAAAAGATAATCCGCTCTTGGTTCAGCCGGGTGTAAATATCAATCCAGCGCTCGTAAGTGCTTCCAGGAAGCCGATAGGGAACACTAGGGATGCCGATAGGCATAAGAGATACTCCTTTGAATAAGAAAAATTGCTTGGTCGGGTAATGCTAACTGGCAGCGGCAAGGACTTCCTTGGGTGTTTCTTTGGTGCTTTCTAACACTCGATCAATCAGCCCATACTCCACGGCTTGGTGTGGAGTCATGTAAAGCATCCGATCCGTATCTTTTGCCAGCTTTTGAGGCGATTGTCCAGTGGTTTTAGCCAAGATATCCAGCATGGATTGCTTGTTTGCCAGCACTTCTTTTGCCCGAATTTGGATATCAGTTGCCTGTCCTTGAGTGCCCGTGCGGGGCTGGTTCAAGACAATGGAAGCGTGGGGGAGGCTAGCGCGGAACCCCTTGGCACCAGAAGATAAGATGATGGCTGCGGTGCCTAAGGCTTGACCAATACAAATTGTATGTACGGGTGGTTTGATGTAGCTTAGGGTGTCGCAAATAGCGAAGGCTTCGGTTTCGTAGCCGATCGCGTCGCCATCGTACCAGGATGTCCCTGTGGAATTGATATAAAACCGAATCGGCTTTTCTGGATCTTCAAACTGAAGATAAAGGAGTTGAGCAATAATCAATTCGGTCACATCAATCCCGACTCGCCGCTTTACGTCATCAGATGAGAAAAGGGGCAATCCCAGGTAAATGATGCGCTCTTTCAAGAGAAGAGACGGCATATCTGGCGGCGGAGTCCGCATGTAGGAATCTCCACCACCGTAGGGAGACTGAGCAGCTTGAATGGATGATGTCATAGCAGCGTATCGCCTGAAATGTTTTGCCTAGGAGAACGGCACTGTTTATTCATAATAACGTGACAGTCGCTATTCCAGCATTTCGCCTATGCTGAGTATTAGATTGAGCTTTTGAACCCTTGGGATTGCTTCTTAGTCACTGCTCATTCTAGGCTTTAAGCTCCAACCTTGTTTATCTAACGCCGCGACAGGATAATTCGTCAGTATGAGAGTTGGTTTACAGATTGCCCTGAGTGATGCCAGTGTGGATGTGGCTCAACCCTTGAGTCAGCGCCAGCTATCGGTTTCGATGTCCGCGATTCGTGAAACGATCCCTGCGGGAATCGCCGATGAATTTAGCCGCACGGCACCGCTTAACCTTTGCCTGATTTTGGATCACAGTGGTTCCATGAGCGGACGACCGATCGATACGGTGCGTCAGGCGGCTCAGCGATTGGTAGATCGGCTGTCGTTGGGCGATCGCATTTCCATTATTGGGTTTGACCACAAGGCAAAAGTGCTGGTTCCTCATCAAATTGTGGATAATCCTGCCAGTTTGAAGCTGCAAATCAATCAGCTAAAAGCAAGCGGGGGAACGGCGATCGATGAGGGATTGCGCCTTGGTGTTGAAGAAATGGCAAAAGGGAAGCAAGGCACCATCTCCCAGGCATTTTTACTTACAGACGGAGAAAATGAGCATGGTGACAACGATCGCTGCTTGAAATTAGCAAAATTGGCGACGGGCTATAACCTTACAATTAATACCCTCGGTTTAGGCGACGCTTGGAATCAAGACGTGTTGGAAAGCATTGCCGACGCGGGCGGGGGTGCCATGTCTTACATTCAAAACCCCGAAGAAGCCGTGGCAGAGTTTACTCGTTTGCTAAACCGGGTGCAATCCATTGGGTTAACCAATGCCCATTTGTTGCTGTCTCTTGCCCCTGGTGTGCGGCTGGCAGAGCTAAAGCCTATTTCTCAAGTGGCACCGGACACAATTGAGCTAACAGTGCTTCAAGAAGGCTCACAGTCCGTTGTGCGACTGGGAGATCTAATGGTAGAAGTGCCTAGAATTGTTTTGGCGAACTTGTACCTGAATCAAATGGCAGCCGGATCGCAGGCGATCGCCCAGGCACAGATTCGCTACGATGATCCCGCGACCAATGCTGAAGGGTTGCTTTCTGAAAAGATTCCGGTCTATGCCGACTATCTCAGCGACTTTCAGCCAAATCCCAATCCTGCCGTGCAGCAGCAAATTCTGGCATTAGCAAAATATCGGCAAACTAAAATTGCGGAAACCAAGCTTCAGCAAGGCGATATGGCAGGTGCGGCAACGATGATGCAAACCGCCGCTAAAACTGCATTGCAAATGGGTGATGAAGGAGCCGCCACTGTTCTGCAACAAAACGCCACGCAGCTACAATCTGGCGAAGGGTTATCGGAAAGCGATCGCAAGAAAACCCGGATGGTTTCTAAAACGACGCTTCAGGCAGAGTAATTGAGTGCGGAGTAAAAGCATCTACGACTTTTTTGCTTTCCAGGTGCCGCCATAGACGTAAGACGGATTATTTTGACTCACAGCTTCCCAGCATGTGGGGCAAATAAATACCCAAGTTTTGGCATCATCCTGCTGAACACGATAAAGAACGGAGGATAGCTGAGTACAGCGATCGCACGTTTTTTCCCGCAACCGCCGACTCATGATTCACGCCACCAAAGATGCTTTAGGACGGGCAAAAATCATTCGTCCTGCTGACGTTTGCAGGGCACTCGTGACAATGACCTGAACTTCTCCGCCACCCAAATAGCTACGCCCCTCTTCCACAACGACCATTGTGCCGTCATCCAAGTAGCCAATTCCTTGAGTCGGTTCTTTGCCCTCTTTCAAAATCTTCAGATCAATGCTATCCCCTGGCAAATAGCTAGGACGCACCGCCTGAGTCAGGTCATTTACATTCAGCACCTGAACTTTTTGCACAGTAGCAACTTTGCTGAGGTTGTAATCAGTGGTTAACAAAGTGCCATTAATTTCTTGCGCCAGCCGTACTAGCTTGGCATCGACCATTGGCACATCGTCATAGTCAGCAGAGTTAATCACAATGCGATCGGGGTAAGTCTCTCGCATCCGGTTCAAAATATCCAATCCACGCCGACCGCGCACTCGCTTTTGATCGTTGGAAGCATCCGCAACTTGCTGTAACTCTTGCAAAATAAACTGAGGCACAAGCAACTGTCCCTCTAAAAACCCCGTTGCCAGCAAGTCTTCAATCCGACCGTCAATAATACAACTGGTATCCAGCAGCTTAGTCGAAGCCGGTTTCAAGGTGCCTTCTGAAAACAACAGCGTTTCAACTGAATTTGGATTGATCAGCCTCAGCAACGCCCGTCCGTGGGTATCTGCTAGAGAGGTGCCTGTCACTGCAAACAGAATACTGCCCACTACCGCAATCAATGGCTTAATAAACGAAAATTCTGGCGGAATCGGTAGCAAAAACGTAGGTGCCAACAGCAAATTAGCAACAAGCAAGCCCAGCACCAAGCCGATCGCCCGACTCAGCAACACATCCACCGGCATAGCGCTAACCTGACGCTCTAACCGCCGAAAACCAGTTTGCACCGCGAAACCAACAACTAGCCCAATGAGCGCCCCAAAAACAGCAATAATGAACTGGAGAGCGCCCTCATTTGACACTTGCTGCAAGGCACTAGCAGGTAAGTCTTCAACACCATAGAAGCCGATCCCGGCTCCTGCCAGCATGAATGAAATAATTATGATTGCATCTAGCATAGATTCAAGTGTATTAGGGGACTTATCCTAATGCCAAAAGGCTCAAGGAAATGCCAAGTTGGGCTACATTACCAATTTGCCCATGATAGAGGATAGATGGAAAAGGACGGGCAACTATTCTGGCTTTGCTAACAAGCTGACACATTTCATTATACTCTTCACATCTGTTCTCCTTGGGACAAAAGTATGCTGTCTGCTTATATTCACATTCCGTTCTGTCGGCGACGCTGCTACTACTGCGATTTTCCGGTATCGGTAGTAGGCGATAAAAATCCAATAACGGGCGATCGCATGAATGGCAGTAATTCCGGCACGATCGCCCAATATATAGATTTTTTGTGCCAAGAAATTCGGCAGCAAGACCCTGTCCCTACTTCTAGAAAGCCACTTAACACTATTTTCTTTGGCGGTGGAACGCCCTCCCTGCTGGCAATTGCCCAAGTCCATCAAGTTTTACAAACCCTAGATCAGTGCTTTGGTATTGCCGCCAATGCAGAAATTTCCATGGAAGTTGATCCAGGTACATTTGATCCGGCGCAAATTGTGGGCTATCACGCTGCCGGGGTAAACCGGGTCAGCGTGGGAGTTCAGGCATTTCAAGAAAACCTGCTGCAAGCCGCTGGGCGATCGCACACCGTAGAAGAGATTTACAGCGCGCTGGACTGGATTCATGCTGCTGGATTTACTAATATCAGTTTGGATTTGATTTCTGGACTGCCGCATCAAACCCTGGCAGATTGGCAAACCTCGTTGGAAAAAGCGATCGCCCTCTCCCCCACTCACATCTCCTGCTACGACCTAACCGTGGAGCCAGTCACCGCCTTTGGTCGACAATATAAACCCGGCATCAAGCCGCTGCCCTCCGATGAAACCACCGCTGAAATGTATCGCAGGGCGCACCGAGTTTTGACCGCCGCAGAGTACAACCACTACGAAATTTCTAACTATGCCAAACCGGGCTACCAATGCCGCCACAATCGCGTCTATTGGGAAAACCGCCCGTTTTATGGATTCGGCATGGGCGCAACCAG
>CASBQE010000167.1 GCA_949127665.1 Synechococcales cyanobacterium PMM_0083 | reverse complement strand
CTCGAATCACTACTGGCGGATCTGGTGCCGTTTCTGTCCGACCAGCAGGACAGCAAAGCTCAAATCGGGCGGTTGATTCACTGGATGCGATCGCATCGATGTTTGGTCATTCTCGATAATGTCGAAACGATCTTTCAGGAAGGCAGCCGTGCGGGTCAGTACCGTTTAGGCTATGAGGGTTACGGCGAACTGTTCAAAGTCGTTGGAGAAGTACACCACCAAAGTTGCGTCCTGCTCACCAGTCGAGAAAAACCAACTGAAGTGGCGGCACTAGAAGGCTACTCAGCCGTGCAGACGCTTTTGGTCACTGGGTCATCGACCATCGCACAAGCACTGCTTGAGACGAGGGGGCTGTTAGGTTCTCAAGCGCAGAAACAACAGCTAGCAGAGCAATATGGCCATAACCCATTCGCTTTGAAAATTGCTGCTAGTTCAATTCAAGATCTATTAAATGGAGATATTGCAGCATTTCTTAAACAAGATGTTGTTTTATTCAATGGGATTCGACGACTGCTAGAGCAACAGTTAGAGCGGCTCTCAACCTTAGAACAAAGCATCATGTATTGGCTGGCAATCAATCGGGAATGGACAAGCATCGCAGAGTTAGCCACCGATATTGTACCGACCGTGCCACAAACTAGATTGCTGGAAGCGCTGGAGTCATTGAACTGGCGAAATTTGATTGAACAACGACAGGGTAGCTATACACAGCAGCCCGTGGTGATGGAATATGTCACTGATACGTTAGTAGAGCGGGTAGGAAATGAGCTAGTTAACCAAGATATTGATTTATTTGATCATCATGCGTTGCTCAAAACCAATGTCAAGGAATACATCAGAGAAACTCAGCAGCGATTGATTTTAGCGGAAGTTGCCAATAAGGTACAAACCATAGATAGAACCTCAGCGCGAATTGGAGCGCGATCGCAGAAAATCCTCAAGCTTCTGCAAAGTCGGTCTGCTTCACCAGTCTATGCGGCAGGTAACTTGATTAATCTTTGCTGCTATCTGCAAATTGATTTAACTGGCTATGACTTCTCACAACTCCCCATGCGACACGCCTACCTTCAGGGGCAGTGGCTACAGTCTGTCAATTTTCAAGACAGCCAATTTCAAACGTCCTCCTTTACCCAAACTTCTAAAGGTCTTTTCTCCCTGGCATTTAGTCCCGATGGCAGACTGTTAGCAAACGGAGATGCGAATGGTGATATTTCTGTTCGACGTGTGGTTGATTATCAAGTACTCTCATCCTGGCAAAGACACACTGGCACGATCTGGACATTGACATGGAGACCTGATGGCAAGACCTTTGCTACCAGCAGCAATGATGGCACGATTCGGATCTGGGAACCTTTAACAGGTAAGTGTTTACAAATAATTCAGAGTACCAGTCTTGTCTGGACAGTGGATTGGAATCCCGATGGTCAGAGACTAGTCAGCACGGGTACCGGAGAGGCACTACATGTATGGGATGCGGAGACGGGACACTGTTTGAAGGTGGTTGCAACTCCAGAGCACCGGGCAAAAGTCGCGGTGTGGAGCGCGAATGGGAAATGGATTGTCAGCGGTGGGGATGACGGCACTGTTAAGGTCTGGCATCCTCAGACCGGAGACTGTCTCCAAACCCTATCGGGTCATACCAATGGGCTATGGTGCTTGGCATGGCGACGAGACAGCAATGAAACGGTATCAGATCGTTCTTTACTTGCCAGCGGCAGTGCTGATCATACCATTCGACTCTGGGATCTCAACACTGGAGAATGCCTCCATATCCTACAGGGGCATAGCAATGCGGTGTTAAGACTGGTGTGGAGTCCAGACGGTCGTATCCTCGCCAGCAGCAGTGACGATGCCACGATTCGCTTGTGGGATGGACAAACCGGGCAATGTCTGCGAATCTTGCAGGGGCATCAAAATTCAATCTGGGCACTCGACTGGAGCGTGACGGAATCGCTTCTTGCCAGTGGCAGCGCTGACTATACGTTGCGACTGTGGAATCCTCAACGGGGGAACTGTTTGCAAGTTATGCAGGGGTATAGTGCTGCCATTCACTCTCTGGCTTGGAATGCCGATAATCATACCCTGGCAGCAGGTTCGGCTGATCACATCATCCGTTTGTGGAACGTTGAGACGGGGCAATGCCTGAAGAAACTGCGGGGACAGCTCAACCACATCTGGTCTCTAGCTTGGAGTGCGGATCATCAGACGATCGCGGCTTGCAGTGATAATCAGACGATCGAACTGTGGAATCCTCATACAGGAGAACACTTAAAAACCTTGCGAGGACATACTAACTGGATCTGGTCTATTGTGTGGACTCCCGACAGTCGCAGGCTGATCAGCGCTAGTAATGATCAAACGATTCGGGTGTGGGATGGAAAAACCGGGCAATGTTTGCAGAGTTTGCAGAGTGAGGCATGGGTCATGGCGATCGCGCTCAGTCCCGATGGGAAAACCCTTGCCAGTGGAGGGGCGGATCGCGCTGTTTGGCTATTCAACCTGGATACTGGAGAATCTCTTAAAAAACTGCAGGGGCATGATGGCTGGATTTGGTCAGTGGCATGGAGTCCCAATGGGCAACTGTTAGCGACAGGAAGTGAGGATGGAACCATTCGATTGTGGGATGCTGAAACAGGTGAATGTTTGAATGGGCTTCAAGCCAGTCAAATGCGAATCTTCTCAGTTGTCTGGAGTCCAGATAGTCAGAGGATTGCCTGTGCTGGCGATGACCCTACCGTACAAATATGGGATGTCAATACAGGTCAGTGTTTGAAACGGCTTGAGGGTCATACCAACGCACTGTGGTCAGTGGCGTGGCAACCCGCAGGACAACTTCTTGCCAGTTCTGGAGAGGATGACACGATCCGAATTTGGGAAGTTGACACCGGTAAGTGTTTGAAAATTCTCAGGATTGACCGCCCTTATGAAGAGATGAATATTACTGGTGCTACGGGTTTAAGCGAGGCGCAAAAAGCAACATTAAAATCGCTGGGCGCGGTTGAGAAGGGTTAATTGGGTTTACTCATTATTGTTCTCTATCTCAATTGACTAAGAACTGTTGTCTCTGCGATCGCTGTAAAATGAACCGGACTGGGTAGACCGTTGAGGCTTGCTTCCTCCGCCCAACAACCTAACGAACCGATTAAGGAGTTGCAACCAGAAGCGAGATCCCATGGCAACGGCAAGACTGGTGAGTAGCCAACCCCCAATTGTTCTCAAGAGAATGACATTATTGAGTTGAGCAAACTGTCTCCGTCGATTCGAGGGCTGCCACCCAATAGGAATTGTGGTACTTTCCATCAACAAAGATAGGCGTTCTGCACATTCAAGTGAACTGAGATTATCCTGACATCCCTGAATTTGGGTTGCATTTTGCAGAATCACTGACCGTGTCGCCGTGTTTTCGCTGATTCTGCGAATAATATAAAGTGAATCGATGTTGACTGTGATCACAAGCACTAAGCTAACGAGAAACGAAACCACTTTGTAATGGTGTTTGTAAGTATTCGATGCATCTGCCATTGCATGACTAAACCAAAGACCAATCTCATACTTCAACCACACTATTTGCCGTTCAGTATCAGTGTCGATGCTTTGAACCCGATAGATGATTCGCTGCAAATTTGCTCGTAACCGTGGCGATAGATCTGGAGAGAATTCGACGATCGCCGTAAGATGGGCGATCGCATCTATAGAACCATTTTCGTTGTCTGTCTGCAAATCATTGGGTTGGGGTAAATTTTGCAACACATCCAACAGTGCTTCTGCAAACACTTGAGGAGAAACTTCAGATAAGATGAGCGATCGATTACGCCCACTCAAAGAGTGAGTTGCAGAAATAATACTTGAGCTATTCAACAGTCTGCCTGCGATCGTATCTTTGAACGGGTCGAGATCATCCCGCTGTTCTGATGATTCACCCAGTAAAGTAATGATCGCTCGCTTAAAGTATTGAGTTCTCCATTGCAAAGCCCTCACAACAAACTCTGTCAATTCCGAGGCAAGCAAACTCAAAAAGGTATAAATCAAGGACAGTCCAATGACAATGTCCAGCAGAGGAAATTTCTCCACGTATCCCTCCGAAGTTGAAACTTTCGTTGGACCAAAACTGCTAGAATGTCCCTGATATGATTGATGTCTGGTTCGCTTATGAGTAGATAACCCTAATGTTTTGTAAGATGCGTTAGCGGAAATATAACCGATGGATTTTGAGCTTGTAGTGAATGTTTCACTACGCTCAACACACTAAAGTTTGCGGGTTGAGCGTAGTCGAAACCCAACTCTGAAAACGGTACGAACAATGATTGTCGGGCTAATAAATGTTGAGTTTATCTGAGGCAACCTAACCTACGTTGATTTTTGCTCCTCCTCAGTTGCAGCAGGTTTTTCTCCAGTTTCTCGAACGTGAACGAGTTGATCGAGAATTTGAAACCAGAAGCGAGATCCCATCGAAATTGCAATGCCAGTCAGCAACCACCCGATCGCAGCCTTCAACAGATACACCAGATTGAATTGCGGAAACTGCTGTTGAAAATTCACAGGATGCCAGCCGATGGGAATGGTAGTGCTCTCTAACAAATCCGCCATCTTGTCCATACATTGCGACGAACTGAGATCTTCCTGACATCCCTGAATTTGAATTGCATTCTGAATCACCACTGATCGCGTTGCGGTATTTTCGCTAATTCTTCTGAGCATGTACAAGGAATCGGCATTAATCAAAACTGCCAGAATAGCGCCAAGCAGGATTGTAAACGCTTTAACATTACGTCGATACGCCCCAGAGAGGCGATCCATTGAATGTTCATACCAGAGGGCAATCTCGTGCCTGAACTGTTCCATTTCCCGCTCAGCCGCCCCGGCTTGTGCCTGAGTTCGATTCGTCAATCGTTTTAAGTTGTCTTTTAAGCGCGAAGGTAGCTGGTCTGCATTCTCCACTTTAGACATCAACCGATCAAGTTCGCTAATCGCCTGATCTGCGCTTTGTTGCAATTGAGGTTCTTTGTGTTCGACCTCTGGTAGAGCCTGCAAGACTTCGAGCAGCGCATCCGCAAACACTTCTGAAGGAATATAGGAAGGACCCACCGCCCGTCTGTACTGCCGCGATCGGTGAGTGATAGAGGCGATCAAGGAACTGTAGTACAGCCTGCCAGTAATGGTGTTCTTAAACTCTTCTGGGTTGCGCCTGAGTGCGGCTGATTCACCCAACAACGTCATAATCCCTTGCTGTAAGTGATGCGCTCGCCACCGTAAAACAGTGGTCATGAATTCGGTCAACTCCGAGGTAAGCAGACTTAAGAAGGTGTAAATCAGCGTCAACCCAATGGCGATATCCAATAGCGGAAAATGACCCATCATCTGGTTTCACCTATACAACATTAGAAATAGCAAGGAACGTTATGAACACACTCCTGATGAACACACCCCATCCATGTAACCGCCGCCACAACTGGCTGAGTGGGCAGCGACGATCGCCTCAAATTGCCACTCTGCGATCGCGCCAACGAGTCTTGCCAAGCGTTCTATCTGGAGTTCTGATGAATCATCCACAATCGCTTTCTTATTCCAGTCAATAAACTGGAGTGTGCCAACGTGAGTGTAGTTCCAGGTTTCCATGCCTTTAAAGAAGCTGCCAAGTTCAGGAATATGGGCGATCGCATTAATGAATGCCGCGTCAGGAACAATATGGGGAACGATATCATTGCCATATTCATAGCGGATGTGATTTGGAATCTCTAATTGATAGTGGCTAGCAAAGGCTGTATCCCCAGGATGAGCCGCCGCGTAAGTATAAACAGCCGCAGGATTGATATCTTCCTCCACCTTCAGCCGCAATGCCGCCAGACTAGACATGGCACCCCCTTTGCTATGTCCCGTGATATAGAGCGGCAAGGATTTTTCACCCCCATTCATCTGCTGTTTAATTTCCTTCACTATGGGTTCCCATAATGACGATAATCCTTGCCAAAACCCTTCATGCACTTTGCCTGGGATACCAGAAACCGCGATCGGGGTATCGGTTAAATCACTGATCCAGTCCAGCAGGCTTTGCTGATCGTGAATGTTGGGTGGAATCGTGCCCCGAAACGCGAGTACTACACCTTGATCAGTGGTGCCAACCAAACAGGCATCAATATCATCATCGCCAGCCGCAAATGCAACCGGTGGAGCGAGAAACCCAATGGCATCGTAATAGGGGTCTGGAGGAATAAACTTGCCTGTGGGATCAATGCCATAGGCGGCGACACTGGTGCACAGCGATCGACACTCTAAGCTAAGAGTTGTTGAAATCATCGGATTTATCCTTTTGAATGTGAGTCAGATTTTGGCGCGATCGCCGTTGGTTCAGGTCGGCTGACTCAGCCACTGCACCTGTCCTTGGTCAGCATCGGCTTGAGTCAGGTTTTTATCAATACCAACCCCATGCACAGTACCGCCATCCGATTGAGTCATTTGATAACCTCGTACTGCTACATTGGGCACGATGCTGAGGGAATGCCAGTAGTGTTGAAACTTCAAATCGCCGTAAAGCTGTTGACTATCGAGAATCGAATTGGCACCCACGTATAGTCCGGGCAAATATCCAGTCTGGGCAACGGCTGCATACCAACTGTTGCAGTAAGCAAGCACAGCATCAGCCGTAGCATCGGGGTTAATTCCTTCCAAATCGAGCCACACATTAATCTTGGCTGGAAAGCCGACATGAATAGCATTATCTGCCGCCGTTTGCCCCGTCTGGGTTCCCAAGGATGCATCAGGCATCCATCCAGCATATCGGACGTGCTGCACGGGCATTAGAGCTAATCCTGCGTTCAAAACCGCTTGGGCTTCATCCTGGTCTAAATCAGCACTATTTTCACTGTCAAGGGAGATATAGCGTAGGCAAAAAGAATACCCACTCTGGCGAAAGAGTTTGGCGATCGTCAAGTCCAATTTGGTATCGGTGTCGAAGCCAACTAACCCTGAGGGCGCACTTTGCACCGTTCCAGTTAAAGCAGACATATTGAATTCCTTAAAATTTTGCGTGACTCTCTGCTGAATAATGCCCCAACCATCATGGTTCTCAATCATCAACAATGGTAGTTGTGGCTGATTATTTACTGATGTCTGAATTGATAATGCACCAAGGGTAAATGCTACAACCTTTATTCTGTAAAATTCGAGCGTTATTTCAAATGCCACGTCACTAATTTTTAGACTGCCTGTTGAGCGAACTTTTTAGAGAGCGATCGCTCAGCAGTTGATCCCTTGATTGACTACTCTACGTGTCATTCCTACCTTGATTATTCACTGATTGTCAATACTTTCCGGGCTTATTGAAAAACTCTTTACATTAATAAAAAAGAAGTGTTAGAGATGACCAAAAGTAGCTTTCCAATTGAAATGATCTATTGGCGATCTATTGGCGATCTATTGGCGATCTATTGGCGATCCGTTGGCGATACTCTTCTATAACTAAAACAAAAGGGCATCATTTGATGCAGAAAAGGTTCTGTCTAATTTACTCCTAGAGCTAGGTTGCCTAAAGTTGCGTGAGTTAGTCCACAGTAAGTTAGATCATCATTATTTTGTCACTCCAGTCTTATATTCAAGCAATACTCCGGACAGAATTTGAGCAGGTTTTAAGCCTGAAACCCC
Organism: Synechococcales cyanobacterium PMM_0083; assembly: GCA_949127665.1. Lineage (GTDB taxonomy): Bacteria > Cyanobacteriota > Cyanobacteriia > Leptolyngbyales > Leptolyngbyaceae > ULC077BIN1. The sequence continues at coordinate 72 of CASBQE010000167.1, read as the reverse complement.
TACCCCACCGTGGGCGAGATCTTTTTTTCAAAGTTAGCTTTACCCCTAACTTTGAAAAAATTGCTCAATCCT
>CASBQE010000166.1 GCA_949127665.1 Synechococcales cyanobacterium PMM_0083 | reverse complement strand
CGCAAAGCCAAGAGCATTTTTCGGTATGGCTGTGACCATCTTCGTAGAACTCTATTGAATCTTGAACAGCATGTAGATGAGTTTTTGCATCTCCTAACTTTTTTGTCCTGTACTTAGCTCATTATATTGTTTCAAAATCTCATCTTCTGGTCGCAAATACTCCAGCTTTTTCTCAGCACCGCGCACATTACGCAGATACCCTTCCAATTCCTGAACTTTGAGTAGATCAAGAATTTGTTGCGCTTCCAGCACCCGATCCTGTTTCAGCAAAATATCTGCCAAGCGGCGATAGGTGTGGGCAACGGTTCCGGTATAGGATTGCTGCTGCTCCTTTGGCAGTCTTCGCAGGTCTTCCCGAATTGCTTCGTAGGTACTCACGGATCGCTTCAGGAAGACAACTGCCAACTCTGGCTGCTTCTGCGCTTCCAGTAGATAGCCAATATTGTTGAGCGTCGTGCCTTCGCCTGAGCGATCACCAATCTCTTTGCGAATCGCTAAAGTTTGCTGGAAGTACGCCAATGCTTTAGGATACTGTCCCTGGTAGTTGTACGCTGCCCCAATATTGTTGAGCGTCGTGCCTTCGCCTGAGCGATCACCGATTTCCTTAACAATCGCTAAGGCCTGCTGAAAGTACTCTAATGCTTTGGGATACTGTCCCTGGTAGTTGTACGCTGCCCCAATATTGTTGAGCGATTGTCCTTCACCAGCGCGATCGCCGATCTCTCTGCGAATCGCTAAGGACTGCTGATGGTACTCCAATGCTTTGGAATGCTGTCCCAGGCTGTCGTAAGTGCCGCCAATGTTGTTGAGTATGGTGCCTTCGCCAGAGCGATTACCCACTTGCTTACAAATTGCTAACGCTTGCTGAAAGAACTCCAGCGCTTTGGGATACTGTCCCAAGTTGATGTAAGTCAAGCCGATATTGCTGAGAGTGACACCTTCGCCAGCGAGATCGCCGATCTCTCTGCGAATCGCTAAGGACTGCTGATAGTACTCTAATGCTTTGGGGTACTGCCCCAGGTTGTTGTGAGTCAAGCCAATATTGTTGAGAGCGACACCTTTGCCAGCGTGATTGTCGATTGCCTTTGCAATCATCAGTGCTTGCTTATGGTACTCCAGTGCTTTGGGATATTGTCCCAGGTTGTGGTGGAGCAAGCCAATGTTGTTGAGCATCGTACCTTCATTAGCGCGATCGCCTACTTCTCTACTAATGGCTAATGCTTGTTGGTGGAACTCCAACGCTTTTGGGTACTGTCCTAGACTTTTGTACACTGCCCCAATGTTATTGAGCGTCTTGCCTTCTCCACGGCGATCGCCCACTTCCTTGCGAATGGCTAACACCTGCTGATAGCACTCCAACGCCTTTGAGTACTGTCCCAGACTGGCATACACTAGCCCAATGTTGTCAAGCGTCGTGCCTTCTCCAGATCGATCACTCACTTCCTTATAAATGGCTAACGCCTGCTGATAGAACTCCAACGCTTTCGGGTACTGTCCGATGCTGCGGTACACTACCCCAATGTTGTTGAGCGTGGTGCCTTCTCCCGGACGATCGCCCACTTGCTTGCGAATCACTAACGCTTGCTGGTAGAACTCCAACGCCTTCGGGTACTGTTCCAGACTGTCGTACACTTCCCCAATGTTGTTGAGTGTGATACTTTCTCCCGGACGATCGCCCACTTGTTTGAAAATCGCTAACGCCTGCTGGTAGAACTCCAACGCCTTTGGGTACTGTCCCAGCCTGTAGTGCATTCCCCCAATGTTGGTGAGGATGGTGCCTTCTCCCGAACGATCGCCCACTTCCTTGACAATCACTAACGCCTGCTGGTAGGACTCCAACACCTTTGGATACTGTCGCAGGCTGGTGTACGCTGATCCAATGTTGTGGAGTGTGATACTTTCTCCACGACGATCGCCCAACTCTTTGCGAATGGCTAACGCCTGCTGGTAAAACTCCAATGCCTTTGGATACTGTCTCAGACTGCTGTACACTGAACCAATTTTGTTGAGAATCGCGCCCTCACCCTGCCGCTCTTTAATTGCGCTGGCAATCCCCAACGCCTGCTGAAATTTTTCCAGCGCGGCTCGAAGTTGTCCCCGCTGTTGCAGTTGCCGTCCCTCATCATTCAGCCGAACCAACTCTGCTCTGCGGTCTTGGTTGGTTTGGGCAATAGCAGGGAAGAGAGTGTAGGGAACAGGGAATAGAGCAGGAAGTAAGAAAAGGGAACCAGAAACCAGGAACAGGGAGATGAGTTTTCTGGTTCGGGGTCTGGTTTGATGGGTTGGTTGCTGGCTCATGCTAAACTCCTCCATTTGCAAAGAATGCTCTCACAGACTTTATCACTCCCAGCTTGGGGAGGTTATGCAGTCTGAGTGAATCGCTGATAGCTGTAAAGCACAAAGACCTGCAAGCGGCGATCGAAGCGAAGAAAGATGAGGAGTAAAGAATCTCGACTCAGGATTCTGGCAAACCCTGCTCAGCGCTCAGAATGAGACAGACATGAGGATGAGACATGACAACGACAAAAATTAGAAAGACTCCTGGAATCTGCAATGGAGCCGCTCGTACCTACTACGCTCAAAACATAGAAGAAATTGACGACGCGATCGCCGCTGAGAACGGGGAGAGCTAGGTCGATTGATGAATTGTAATGCCTTTCCCATCATACGAGGCGTTGATTGCTCAGGTTGAGACGGGCGATCGCTAATTCGTTACGCCAAATCGCCAAGCAAGTCATCATCATCCACAAATATCACCTCATTGTTTGCCTCTATTGAAGGAGCTTCAAGAGACACAACAGGTGTAGCCACGTCAGCAGTAGGAATCAAATCAGCAGACGATTGAATTCGACCTGCGAGTGCAGCAAGCAACGTTTCTACATTAGACCTCCTGCATAAATCATGAGGCATGTGCCAGTTCGTAGTTCAATAAGCCAGCGATGAGATTTAAGCGTAAGCCAAAGCGCTTTCTGCGATTACGATAACGTCCTGAAAAGATG